>JAQUMZ010000247.1 GCA_028717865.1 Elusimicrobiota bacterium
AGAACATCGCCGCCAGGATCAACGCCGTCACGCTCATCACTCTCATAAGTCCCCCTTGAGGCCTTCGCACTTGCGCCGCAAAGCCTGGGCCTTCCCGTCGACAACCAGATAGGTCACCGTCTCCTCCACCGTCAACTCGGGGATGCGCTCCCGGGCCGACCAATAGGCCACGCCCTCGGCCAGGCGCCGGCGCAGCTCCGGATCCGGAATATCGGCGCCCGCGGCCTCGCCGGCCGCGGCCAGACCTTTCCTGACGCGCAAGGCGACGGCGCGGGCCTTGAGGTCCAGTATGCCCGCCTCCATGTCGGCGACGGCCCGTCCGGCCTGGGCGCATTGAGTCGCGGGGTCGGCTGCGCCGGCCGCGGCGTCGGCGCTCAGAAAATCGGGAAGCGATTCCTCCATGAACTCCACGGGCGGATCGGAATTGAAAGCCGGCAGCAGCCAGCCGGCGGCGGCCGGCCGGCCGCTGCGCGCGCGCGCCGGGACCGCCGCCTCCACCTCGGCCTGCGCGGCCGCGACGATGACCCCGGTCTCCACTTCGATGAGCCGCGCTTGCACGCGCAACCGGCGGCCGCGGACGACATAGCTGCCCGTGACGATGCCCTCGACGCCCTCGAGCCGTCCCGGATTGCCGGCCGTCTCGGGGGCGACGGCGCCGGTCCGTCCGAGCCGCTGCTCGGCCAATATCCGCTCCAGGAATTTGCGTTCGACCGTCCGGACCCGCCCCGCCTTGACCAGACGGGTGGTCAGCCGCTCGGCGACGACCGCGCCCGCGCCGGCCTCGGAGAAATCCGCGGCCTCGAAGGGCAGAACGGCGACGGTCTTGATCCCGGCCCGGGCGGCCGCGCGGGAGAACGCGCCGGCCAGGCTGCCGTAGCCGCCGGCCCGGCAGGGAACGGCCGCCATGGCGGCGAGCAGCGCCGCCGCGAGGAGACGGCGCGCGCCCGTGGTTTCTCGGCTCGGAGCGCTCTTCACGCTCCATATGCTAATCGAGACTTCTCAAGAATTTGTCAGGCCGGACCGCCTTCCTTTATGAAGGCGTCAGCCCAGGCAGCGCGCGACGGCCGCGGCCGCGTATTCCGGCAGGCGGGCGTTCAGCGCGCCGGACAACCCCAGTTCCTGGCTCGTGTCCTGGGGCTCTATGCCCATGAAGGTGATGGGCGGGATGGGATAGCGCAGTTCGCGGGCCAGACCCAGAATCTTGAGCAGGTCCCCCTCATGGGTGGTCAGGCCAGAAAGCTCCTTCTTGGTCTCCACGTCCTCGGGTTTGAAGAATTCGTAGTCGCCCGGCCGCCGCCCCATGCGAGCGCTGTCCACGATCAGTATGTGTTCGGTCTCCTCTTCCAGGAAATTGAGCAGGTTGAGTGCGTTGCCGGAGAGGTCGATGGCGCGGAAACCCCGCTCGAGACCATGTTCCACGACATGCTCTACGACACGCAGGCCCACGGAATCGTCCCGGGCGCAGTAATTGCCCACCCCGATCAGGTAGCGCATTGGCAGGGTGATTTTACCTCATACGGGGCCGCGAACATAATAAAGTTACCGGTTCGTTATTGCCCAGTTGCGACTCGCGCGGTATGCTGGAGCCCTCGCAGGGAGGTCAAGATGCCGGGGGCCGCCTCGATGCGCCGTTTGGCCGCGCCGCTGCTCGCGGCGGCCTGCCTCTCAGCCTCCGGAAGCGCGTTCGCCTCGGGAACGGAGGGCGCCAGCTTCCTCGACATCCCCGTCGGCGGCCGGGCCGCCGCCTTGGGCGGCGCCTACAGCGCCCTGGCCTCGGACGGCCTGGCGCCGGTCTGGAATCCCGCGGGGTTGGCCCGGCTGGGCGTCCCCCAGCTCGCCGCCACCCATCTGCTCTACGTCGAATCCATCGCCTATGAGCACGGAAGCCTGGCCTTGCCCGTGGGGGCGGGGGGAGTGGGGGCCAGCGTGCAGTATCTGCATCCAAAAAGCATGACGCAAAGGGACGGCGACGGCTCCGAACTCGGATCGTTTTCCTCCCATTTCGGAGCTTACGGATTGTCTTACGGCCGCGGCCTGACGCCCCGTCTGTCGGCCGGCGCGACGGGCAAGCTGGTGGAGGCCGACATCGGCGGCGTATCGGCCCGGGCCTTCGCCGCGGACCTGGGCGCGCTCTACCGGCTCTCCGAACGGTTCCGGCTGGCGCTGGTGGCGGCGAATCTGGGCACAAGGCTTTCCTTTATAGACGCGCAAGACCCCCTGCCCCAAGCCTACCGCGCGGGCCTGGCCTGCGGCGCGGGACAGCGCTGGAACTTCGCCGCCGAGGCCGCCTACGACCGCTCCAACCTGCTGGCCGGACGCTTCGGGGCGGAATGGCAGCCCGTGGCGCCGCTCGCGCTGCGGGCGGGCTACCGCACCGAGACCTCGCGCCGCGTCCCGGGCCTGACGGGATTGACGGCCGGCTTCGGGCTCTCGCTGCTGGGGCAGCGCTTCGATTACGCCTGGGTGCCGATGGGAGAGCTGGGCCGGACCAATTATTTCTCCGTGCTCATCGCCTTCGGCCAGGGGGAGAAATGAGGGCCGCCGTTCTGGCCGCGGCGCTGTCCTTGCTCGCGGGGCCCGTCCGCGCCGTCCAGACCGTGGTCAGCCTGACCTTCGACGACGGTTCGAGCGACCAGCTGCTCGCGCGCCAAATCCTCGACCAGCGGGGTCTCAAGGCGACCTTCTTCATCGCCAGCGGCGGCATCGGCAGCAGCGGCTGGTACCTCACTCTAGACGATCTCAGGGCTCTCCGGGACGGCGGCCACGAGATCGGAGGCCACAGCCTCGACCATGCGGATCTCACTTCGCTTTCCGCCGCGGAGCTGCGGCGCCAGGTTTGCGACGATCGTGCCAACCTGCGCGCCTGGGGCTTCGATGCGGTTTCCTTCGCCTATCCCTACGGATATCACGATGCGACGGCGGAGGCCGCGGTGCGCGACTGCGGCTACACGGCCGCCCGCGGCGTGGGCGAGCTCGGTTGGCCAGGCGCGCCGGTGGCCGAGACCATACCCCCCCTCAACGCCTTCGCGACGCGGGCCATCTCTTCCATGCAGTCCGGCACCACCCTGGCCCAGATGAAGAAGTACGTCACCGACGCCGAGCAGGCGGGCGGCGGCTGGGTGACCATCGTAATGCACCGCGTCTGCGACAACTGCAGCACCTATTCGACCACGGAAGCCAACCTCGCGGCCTTCGCCGACTGGCTGGCGGCCCGCCAAGCCCAGGGCACCGTGGTCAAGACGGTGGCCCAGGTCACGGGCGCGACGCCCCCGGCCGCGCCCACGCTGGCCTCGATAAGCCCCAGCAGCGCCGCGGCCGGCTCGGGCAGCCTCACCCTGACCTGCCTGGGCTCCGGGTTCGCGGCCGGCGCGAAGGTGCGCTGGAACAACGCGGACCGCGCCACGACATTCGTCAGCAGCACCCAACTGACCGCGGCCACAACCGCGGCCGACCTGACCGTTCCCGGCTCGGCCGCGGTCACGGTCGTCAATCCCGACGGAGGCGTGTCCGCCGGCAAGACATTCGCGATCCTGTCGCCGCCCCCGCCGCAGGGGGTGATCTTTTACGAGCCCTTCGATCCTCCCGACCGGCTCATAACCAACGAGCACGCCCATTGGGTTCCCGAAGACCCCGCGGCCGTGACCTCAAACATCTGGGATATGCCCAGCGGCTCGCTGTTCGTTTCCGGAGGCTCCGGCTGGACGGGCGTGCCGGACAACGCCGACCCGAACGCCGCTTCCTCCAACGGCAACAACTCCGCCGTATTCCGGTTGCTGACCAAACGCTCCGATTTCGGCGACGTCTCGGTCTTCCTCACCCTGACCCATCAGGGCTTTACCTCGACTCCGTCCACGCCGGCGCAGGCCTACGACGGAGTGCACTTGGTCTTGCGCCGGCAGAGCGCCACATCCTATTACTACCTCAGCGTCAACCGCAGGGACAACACCGCGATGATCAAGAAGAAGACGGCCTCCGGCGAGTCCATCCTGGCTTCCGCCGCCCTCGTCACGCCCATCGGCCAGCCGCAAAGCCTGCAGGCCGACGTCGCCACCCAGTTCAACGGCAGCGTCGCGCTCGCGCTCAAGCGCGACGGCGCCCCCTTGTTGAGCTACGTAGATTCGGCCTCCCCCATATTGGGCACGGGCGCTTTGGGGATATTCGGCGACAATTCGAACTTTCGGTTCGATGATTTCGCCGTGACCAGCATCGGCTCGCAGCCGAATCCGGCGCCGTCCCTGGCCGCCTTGTACCCTTCCAGCGCCCCGGCGGCAAGCCCGAACCTGACCCTGGCCTTGGCCGGTTCCGGCTTCATCAGCAGTTCCACGGTCCGCTGGAACGGCAAGGACCGCGGCACGGTCTTTGTCAGCAGCACCCAGCTGACCGCGGCCATCACCGCGGCCGATCTGGCCATTCCCACGACCGCCAATGTGACCGTCTTCAACCCCGGACCAGGCGGCGGGACCTCGACTGCAAAAGCCTTCCTCGTATATGCTCCGCCCGTCCCCAATCCCGTCCCGAGCATCGCCTTTCTGTCGCCTTCCAGTGTCACCGCTGGGAGCCCCGCGCTCACGCTCTTTTTGTCCGGCTCGGGCTTCTTCAACGGCTCCACGGTCCGCTGGAACGGACAAAACCGCGGCACGGTATTCATCAGCAGCGCGCAGTTGAGCGCCGCCATCTCGACGGCCGACCTGGCCAACCCCACCACCGCCAATGTAACCGTATTCAACCCGGGGCCCGGCGGCGGAACGTCCACGGCCCAGGC
>JAQUMZ010000248.1 GCA_028717865.1 Elusimicrobiota bacterium
CAGCCGCCGCAGACGCCGCAGGGGCGTTTTCTCCAGCGCCGGCAGATCCCGCACCCCCGCCGCGGCGAGCTCGCGCAGAGCCTTGACCACGTTGCTCCAATTCGTATTCTGAGTCAATATGGCGCCCAAGCAAACCTCGAAGCGCTGGCGCTCGCTCAGGCGGGCGCGCGGCCGGTACCTGGGCTCCAGGCCGCGCGGCGGCGTTACCGGCCACCAGCCCTGCGGGCCGTAGGCTTGCAACCGAAGCTCCAGCGCCCGGCTGGGCGCGACAAGGGATTTGCGCACGGATGCAGCTCAGGCGGCGGGGCCGCCAGAGGTCATGACCTTGGCGATTTTCTTGAACAGCCGGTCGGTGTCGAACGGCTTGAATATATAATCGTCGGCGCCCGCCGCGAAGGCGGCTTCGACGTCGCCGGTCCGGCCCAAGGCGGTGACCATGATGACGCGCGCCGCCTTGAGAATGGGATCGCTCTTCAGGATCTTGCAGACCTCGAACCCGGATATCTTGGGCAGCATGATATCCAGCAGGATCAGGTCGGGAAGCAGGCGCCTGGCCTCGGCCACGGCCTGGGCGCCGTCGCCGGCCAGGCGCGCCTCGTAGCCCCGGGCCTGGAGGAGGGCCTCCATATTCTCGGCGATGGCCGGCTCGTCTTCCACGATCAGGACCTTGATGGCCATTATAGCCAGTCTATCATAAAATGGCGCCCGGTCCGTCAGCGCGGCGAGACGGGCCAGGACAGGGTCAGCCGCGCCTCGCCGTCGGGCGCGACCCGGAAGGAAAGATCCCCCCCCTGCCGTTCGGCCACGGCGCGCAAGACGCCCAGCCCCAGGCCCACGGCGGTTAGGGTGTGCCTGTTCGGCCCCAGGGCGGGATAAAGCAGAGCCAGGCTGCGCTCGGCCTCGCCGGCCGGCAGGGGATGGCCTCGGTAGCGCAATTCGAGCTTGACGCGCGAGCCGTCCCTGCGGCCGCCCATGACGAGTTCGCCCCCCGTCCTGAACTTGCGCGCGTGGAACAGCAGGCTGGCCAGGGTGCGCACGGCGCGCTCGCGGTCCACCCGCACCCGCGGCAGTTCGGCCGGAACCTCGACTTTGACCTCGCCCTGCCCGGCCGCGCCGTCGCGCCGGACGCAGGCCACGGCGGCCGCGACGAGCTCGGACACCGGCGCGTTCTCGACTTGAATGTTCAAGTCGCGGCTGAGCACGAGATGAATCAGGTCGCGCAGTTCGCCCACCATCCCGCCCAGGCGCGCCACCTGCTCGCGCATCATGTCGACCCACTTCACCTGCTCGGGCGGCACCTCTCCGAACACTCCGGAGAGGAGGTTCATCACCGTGATGTTGATGGCCGTGATGGGGGTGTTTATCTCGTGGGCGGCGTGGGAGAAGAAGCGTCCGAGCCGCGCGTTGCGCCGCCGCCACAACCACCAGGCGCCGGCCGCGCTGCCGCCCGCGCCCAGCAGCACGCCTCCCAGGAAGGCCGTGGCCGCGCTCATGCTCCGGTAAAAACCACTCGGGACGTCCGCCGGTGCTCCCGCGCCAGGCGGACATAAGTCTCGGCGGAACGTTTCAGCCGGCGCAGCTCCTCGGGACTCAGGCGGCGGACCGTCTTGGCCGGCAGGCCCAGAACCAGCGAGCGCGCGGGGATGCGAACCCCGGCGGGCACCAAGGCCCCCGCGCCGATTATGGTCTCGCGGCCGATCTCGCACTCGAGCACCGTGGCCCCCATGCCGATAAGGCAGCCGTCGCCGATGCGGCTGCCGTGGATGACGGCGCCGTGGCCCACCGTCACGCCCCGCCCCAGCACGGCGGGCCGGCCATGATCGCAATGGACCATCGCCAGGTCCTGGATGTTGGTGCGCGCCCCCACCACGATCTCGTCGACGTCGCCGCGCAGCACGGCCAGGGGCCAGATCGAGACGTCCGCGGCCAGGCGCACGGCGCCGATCACCTCGGCGCCGTCGTGAACGAAGGAGGAAGGATGTATCCGGGGCCTCGCGTTCTTATAAGTCCTGATCATTTGATAAACTCTACCTAAAAATGACCGTCTCTTGCGACTTCCTCGTGATCGGCAGCGGCCTGGCCGGCCTGCTCAGCGCCCTCAAACTCTCCCGCCTGGGCTCGGTCTGTTTGGTGACGAAGAAGGAGGCCTGCGACTGCGCCAGCAATTGCGCCCAGGGCGGCATCGCCGCCGCGGTGGACCCCGAGGACTCCGCGGACCTCCATGCCGCCGACACGATGCGGGCCGGAGCGGGCCTTTGCCGCGAGGAGATCGTGCGCCTGACGACCGCCGCCGCCCCGCAGCGCGTCCGCGAGCTCATGGAGTTGGGCGTGCGCTTCAGCCATGCCCGGGGCCGCAGCGACCTGGGCCTGGAGGCGGGCCACTCCCGGCGCCGGGTGCTCCACGCGGGAGACATCACCGGCCGCGAGGTCGTGCGCGCGTTGCTTGCGCGCTGCCGCGGCGAGGCGAACATCAGCGTGCGGGAGGGGCACATCGCGGTCAACCTCATACGCGACGCCGGGGGCGCCTGCCGGGGCGCTTACGTCCTGGAGCGCGGCACCGGCCAGGTCCGCACCTTCGCCACCCGCGCGACCATCCTGGCCACGGGTGGAGCCGGCAAGGTCTACCTCTTCACCTCCAACCCCGACACGGCCACCGGCGACGGCATGGCCATGGCCCACCGGGCCGGGGCCGCCCTGTCGAACATGGAGTTCGTCCAGTTCCACCCGACCTGCCTCTATCATCCGGCGGCCAAGTCGTTCTTGATATCCGAGGCCCTGCGCGGCGAGGGCGGGCGGCTCCTCGACGCCTCCGGCCGCGCCTTCATGGCGGACTACCACCCGCTCAAGGAGCTGGCCCCGCGCGACATCGTCGCCCGCGCCATCGACGCCGAGCTCAAGCGCACCGGCGCGGAGTGCGTGTTCCTGGACATGACGCATAAAAGCGGGGAGGCCCTCCGGGCGCGCTTTCCCAACATCTACGCGAAGGCGCTCTCGTTCGGCATAGATATGGCGGCAGCGCCCATCCCGGTGGTCCCCGCCGCGCACTTCTTCTGCGGGGGCGTGCGCGTCGACGAGCACGGAGCCACTTCCGTGCCGGGCCTGTTCGCCGTCGGAGAGGTCGCCCAGACGGGCCTGCACGGCGCCAACCGCCTGGCCTCCAACTCCCTGCTCGAATGCTGCGTCTTCGCGCATCGGCTGGCCCGCCGGCTGGAGGAGCGGCGCGACTTGTGGCCCCGCCTCGACGCCGCCCTGCCGGCGTGGAACCCGGGCCGGGCGGTCAAATCCGACGAGGCGGTGGTCATCTCGCAGAACTGGGACGAGATCCGCCGCCTCATGTGGAACTACGTCGGGATCGTGCGCTCCAACCAGCGGCTCGAGCGGGCCCTGAGCCGCATGCAACTGCTCAACCGAGAGATCGAGCAGTACTATTGGGATTTTTTGCTGACGCCCGACCTCATCGAGCTGCGCAACATCGCGGTCGTCGCCACGCTGGTCATCCAATCCGCCATGGCGCGCCGCGAGTCGCGCGGCCTGCACTACACCCTCGATTATCCCGAACCGGCCGAGGCCGAGCGCAAGGACAGCGTCGTCCGCCGTTGAAGGCCGCGGCCGCGGAGTTCCTGATGTTGCTGAAAGCGTGGCACCAAAGTTAAGGGCCGCGGGCGGGGGTGGCGAAAATCGCCCAGGCGCGCAGCCGGTTGTGGGCCCGGCAGAGCAAGCGGATGTTGCGCGGATCGTGCGAGCGCCCCCCCATCGCCCAGGGCACGACGTGGTCGAATTCCAATCCGTCGCGCTCGTCGCAGCGCTTGCCGCCGGCCGAGACGAACGCGCAACGGCCCCCGTCGCGCGCCCAGACCTCGTCCTTCACGGACTGCGGTATGCGCCGGCTCTCGACGAGCGAGGCCGTGCGCGGCGGCTGGCGCCTCAGCCGCTCCCGGCGGCCGGCCGCGAGGGCTGCGACGATGGCATGCGCGCCGCGCTTGCCCTTGCCGGCCGCCTGCGCCAGCAGGCTCAGATGGTTGCCGGGAGTCATGTGCGGGGCCAGCAAGGCCAGGGCGCTCAAATGCAGCGTTCCCGAGCCCAGCATGGGCAGGACACGGGGGAACCTGGCCGCGGCGCGCGCCGACCGGGCGCGACTGCGGGCCTCGCTTTCCGAAAGGCGCAGGCCCTGGACGCAGTAGGCGAGAAGCGACGAGAAGCCCAGGGAACGATGCAGTCCGCGCCGCTCGCATTCGGCCAGATGCAGCACGAAGGCGCACAAGGCCCCGCGTTCCCGGGCCGCCAGCCGCCGCAATCCCAGCGCCAGGGCGATGTCGCTCAGGGCCCGGGGGTCCGCGTCAGGCACGAGCCGCTCCGAAGTCTGGGTCCATATCTTTAATACGAACGGGCCCGCCAAAAGTTCCCTTCCCCGTCCGAATTTCATAAAATATTGCTTGCGGCGGGTCAGATAATCCTCAAGGAAAAGCTCCTCGGCGAATCCCGCGCCGCCCTAATCTCGGAAAAATGGAACAGATCGTCATACGCGGCGCCCGCCAGCACAACCTCAAGAACGTCAGCCTGACCCTGCCGCGCGGCAAGCTCATCGTGGTGACGGGCCTTTCCGGCTCGGGCAAGTCCTCCCTGGCCTTCGATACGCTCTACGCCGAGGGCCAGCGCCGCTACGTCGAGAGCCTCTCGGCCTACGCCCGGCAGTTCCTGGAGATGATGGACAAGCCCGACGTGGACCTCATCGAGGGGCTCTCCCCGGCCATCTCCATCGAGC
>JAQUMZ010000249.1 GCA_028717865.1 Elusimicrobiota bacterium
GGCGCTTCGTGGGCCGCGCCCAGCTTGACCGGGTGGCGGGCGGCTCCCGGCATCAGGGCGCGGCCTTGCTGACGGCCGCCGCCTCCGAGGAGACCCTGGCCGGGCTGCTGGCGCGTTTCCCCGAGTCGTCCCGCCGCGGCCTGAGGCTCGTGGCCCTGGACCAGATCCAGGATCCCCATAACCTGGGCGCCATCGCGCGCTCCGCGGTCAATCTGGGGGCCTCCGGTCTGATCCTGCCCGAGCGCCGCTCGGCGGGAGTGACCGCGGCGGCGGTCCAGGCCTCCGCGGGCGCCATCCAGAGGCTGCCGGTGGCCTCCGTGGTCAACTTGGCCCAGGCCCTGGAGCGGCTGAAGGCGGCCGGTTTCTGGGTCTACGGCGCCGACGCCGGCGGCCGTCCGGCTTGGGAGGCGACGTTCAATACCCCGCTGGTTCTGGTCATCGGCTCGGAGGGCGCCGGCCTGCGCCCGCTCGTGCGCAGCCTCTGCGACGAAGTCGTCGCCGTCCCCCAGGCCTCCGGGGGCGTCGATAGCCTCAACGCCTCCTGCGCGGCCAGCGTGCTGCTCTATGAGGTCGCGCGCCAGGCGCGCGGCGCGCCATGACCCACGCCCATCCGTCGTCCCATGCCCATCCGCACCACGGCCGGCTGTCCGCGGTCTCGGCCCTGTCCTGGGCCCTGGGCATCACCGGGGTATTCTTCCTGGTGGAGCTCGTCGGCGGCTGGCTTACGGGAAGCCTGGCCCTGGTCTCGGACGCCCTGCACATGGGATTCGACATGACCGCCCTGGGTCTGGGGCTGTTTGCCGCGCAACTGGGCCGGCGGCCGGCCGATCCCAAGCGGACCTTCGGCTACAAGCGCGTGGAAGTGCTGGCCGCCTTGCTCAACGGCGTCTTCCTGATCCTCATCACCGGCGTCATACTGCGCGAGGCCTGGTCGCGCTGGCTCGCGCCCCGCCCCATACTGGCCGTGCCGATGCTGGCGGTCGCGGTCGTGGGATTGCTCGCCAATCTCGCCGCCGGCGCGGTGCTCTACCGCTCCAGCCGCTCTAATATCAACCTGCACGGCGCCTTCCTGCACGTGCTTTCCGACGCCCTGGGCTCCCTGGGCGTCATCGCCGCCGCGGCGGTGATCATGGCGACCGGCTGGCAAAAGGTCGATTCCCTGGTAAGCGCGCTGATTTGCGTCGGGATCGTGGTGACCGCCTATTGGCTGGTGCGCGACTCGGTGCACATCCTGCTCGAGGGGGTGCCCGCCCACCTGGAGCTCGAGGCGATGCGCTCCGCGCTGGGCGCGCTTCCGGGCGTGCGCTCCGTGCACGACCTGCACCTATGGTCCGTGACCCGGGGCACGGAGTCCATGAGCGGCCACGTGGTGGTCGAGTCCGACGCCCAGATCCCGGCCGTCCTGCGCGCGGGGGCGAGGCTGGTCCGGGAAAAGTTCGGCATCACGCACGTGACCCTGCAGGTCGAGACCTCGATCTCCCCCGAATGCGACCACGAGCCGCCGCCGGAGGCGCAGTAGGATGTCCGAGCCCGGCCACGCGCTGCTCCTGCTCAACGGCGAACTGCCCGCCCCGGGCCTGGCCCGGGCGGTGGCCCGGCGCTGCGGTTTGCTGGTTTGCGCCGACGGCGGGGCCCGGCACGCCCGCGCCCTGGGGTTGGTGCCCGACGTCGTGGTCGGGGACATGGATTCCCTGCCTTCTCCGCTGCCGCGCTCCTGGAACCGGACCACGTTTTGGTGCGATTTCGACGAGAACGCCTCGGATTTCGAGAAGGCCCTGGCCTTCCTGGCGCGGGTCCGCTGCCGGAGGCTCTACGTCGCGGGCTGTCTCGGCGGCCGGCTCGATCACGCCCTGGTGAACATGTCCTTGGCGCGCGGTCTCGGGCGGCGGCGCGAGCTCGTCCTCGTGGACCGGGGCTTGGCGGCCTTGCTGGGACGGGGCCGCCGCCGTCTGCGGCCCGGCCGGGGGCGGACGATCTCCCTGCTGGCGGCCGAGGGCGGCGCCGTGGTCTCAATCTCGGGCGTGCGTTATCCCCTGCGCCGCGCGCGCCTGGCCCCCGGCGGCCGGGGTTTGAGCAACGTGGTTCGCGGCCCGGTCGGGCTGACCGTGCACGCGGGCCTGGTCTGGGTGATGACCCAGCCGCCGTTCGTTTTTTGAGCCGCATTCATGGAGGCAGCATGATTCATCCCGAGGCCGGGCGGCTCAGCCGCGAAGTCATGGACGTGGCGCTTATGCGCCGGGATTTCGAAGCTCCCCGCGGGGCCTTGGCGCGGGTGAAATTCGGCACGTCGGGGCATCGCGGCCGGCTGGGAGCGGGATTTTGCCGCCGCCACGCCGAGGCGATCGCGCAGGCCGTGGCCCGGCTGCATCGCGAGCGCGGCATCCGGGGCCCGATCCTCGTGGGCGGAGACACCCGGCTGATGAGCGCGCGGACCGCCGAGCTCTGCACGGAGGTCCTGGCCGGCAACGGCTTCCAGGTGCTGCTCTCGGCCGGCCCCCTGCCCACTCCGGTCTTTTCCCTGGAGATAATCGCGGGCCGGGCCGCGGCCTCGCTCAACGGCACCGCCTCGCACAATCCTCCGCAAGACATGGGGCTCAAGTACAACCCGGCCAGCGGCGGGCCGGCGGGAACCGAGTTCACATCGGTCATCGAGAAGTACGCCAACGAATGCCTGGACTCGAGCGCCGCGGTCAAACGCATGCCCCTGGCCGAGGCCAAGGCCAAGGGCCTGGTGGCCCAGCCGGACCTGGTCGGTCCCTATCTCGAGCGCCTGGCCGGGATGGTGGACCTCGACGCCATAAAGTCCTCCGGCCTGCGCCTGGGCATACATCCCCTGGGCGGCACCTCCATCCCCTATTACGAGGGGCTGCGCGAGCGCTTCGGGCTCAAGAACCTGGAGCTGACGGACCGCAGCGTGGACCCGACCTTCCGCTTCATCCCGCGCGACCACGACGGCCAGATCCGCATGGACCCTTCCTCGCCCTATCCGATGAAGCCCTTGCTGGACCTGGTCCGGGCCGGGCGCTACGATTTCGCGGGCGCCTCGGATCCCGACGCCGACCGCTTCGGCGTGGCGACCAAAAGCGCGGGCCTGCTGTCTCCGAATCAGGCCTTGTGCGTGCTGTGCGCCTACCTGCTCGACCACCGTCCGGACTGGCCGGCGGGGCTGGCCGTGGGCCGGACCATCGGGACCACGCACCTGCTCGACCGCATCGCGGCGGCCCGGGGCCGCGCCGTCGAAGAGGTCAACGTCGGCTTCAAATGGTACGTCGACGGCCTGCGCGCGGACCGCTACCTGCTCGCCGGCGAGGAGAGCGCGGGGTTGTCGGTCTACCGCTGGACCGCCGAGAAGGACGGCATACTGGCCGTCCTGCTTTTGGCCGAGGCCATGGCCAAGACCGGCGAGGACCTGGGGCAGCTCTACCGGGAGCTGGCGCGGCGCCACGGCGATCCGGCCTACCGCCGCGTGGATATTCCCATCGACGAAGCGCAGCGCGCCAAGCTCAAGTCCCTAAACGCCGCCGCCTTCTCGGGGCTCGAGGCGCTGGCCGGCCGCAAGGCGACGCGCGCGCGCGACGGCGACGGGGTCAAGATTTACTTGGAGGACGCCTGGCTGCTGGTCCGCCTCTCGGGCACCGAGCCCATCGCCAAGCTCTACGCGGAAAGCTTCTCGGGCCCCGAGCACCTGGCGCGCGTCTTAAAGGAAGGCGCCGCCCTTTTCGGCCTGAAATTATAGTTTTGGTGCCACGCTTTCAGTAACTTCAGAAACTCCTCAGCGCGCGGCGGACTTTCGCAAATAAAGCAAGGGACGTCCCCAGCTATTCCCAGATGACGGACGCGAAGCTCACCAGGCCGCCCACGAAGTCGTCGGCCTGCTTGTAGGAGAGCAGCCGGCCCGGGGCGGGGGACTTCCCTGCCCGCGCGGACATCAGGCGCAAGGCCGTGTAGAGAGCCGAGAGGCCGCAGACCCGCCGCTTGTTGTTGCCCCGCGTCACGGACAGGTAGAACTCGTCCGCCTTGAGGTCCATGGCCTCGGCGAGGCTGGCGCGGTCCTCGGCCTCGATTATCTTGGCGCGGTCGGGCGTCACCGGACCGTCGTCGCCGAAGCGGGGGCCCGCGTGGGCCAGATCCACCGAGGCCAGGACCATGACGCGTTCCTGGCGCCGGGCCAGGACTTCGCCCATCTTCCGCAAGGCCGTCTCGATGGTCTCGATCCTGGACGGAGCCCCTTCCGGGCAGAAGCGTTCGAACGACGAGCAGAGGATGGGCACCCACGGCGGGGTCCGGTCGCCCCATAGATGGCGCAGCCAGATCGCCTGCAGTTCCAGGGAATGTTCGGTGCGGTGCGCCAGTTCCTCCTGGCGCGGGTCGTACCAAAGCGCGGCGCGCAGCTCGTCGTAAAGGTCCTTGTGCAGGGTCACGGGGCCCAGCGGCGTGCCGTAGGATTTCTCGGTCATCACCCAGGGGGAGTTCGGGGCCATGTGCGCCACGCCCACGGCGACGATGGCCTCCGGCGGCCGGCGGCGCGAGAGGGCCTGGTACGACCAGGCGTAGACCGGGCCGCCGCGCTGGAAGTCGATGTGCGGCGCGGCCAGCCCCAGCGGCGCGGGGCCCTCGGCGAGCTCGGCGTAGCCGCATTGGGGGCCGCCGGGGTCCTTGAAAAAACCGTCGAGGAGCTTGGTCAGTTCCGAGCCTTGGGCGGG
>JAQUMZ010000250.1 GCA_028717865.1 Elusimicrobiota bacterium
CAGGGTTTGCCGGCGTAGGAGAAGCTCAGCTCGTGGAACTCGTCTATCCGCCCCGAGACCGACCAGGACCAGGCGTACCAGGCTGCGCCGGCCAGGGCCGCGGGCAGCGCGCGCAGCCCGGCGGCGCGCCAGTCGCGGCGCCGCAGGGCGCCGGCCAGGACGGCGGGCAGCAGGGAGAATCCGGCGGGACGCAGCTGGGTCAGCGCCAGCAGCAAGCCTCCGGCCGCGGCCTGCCGCCGCGCCTCCAGGGCCGCCAGCAGCAGGATCGTCAGCGCGGCGTAGGCGCTTTCGCTCATGACCGTTCCCGATTGCGAAAGCACGATGGGGTTGAAGGCGAAGGCAAGCGCGACGAGCAGGGCCGCGGCCGCGCCGGTCCTGCGGCGCAGCCACCGCCAAAGCAGCCAGGGCAGGCTCGCGGCGATCGCCGCGCAGAACAACTGATAGGCGATGAACCGCTCTCCCCACAGCCAGGTGACGGGCAGCAGCAGGGCCGGGAAGCCCGGCATGATCATGGTCAGCGGAGGCAGGCCCGGGCAGATGAGATTGCGGTAGCCGCCCGAGGCCAGGGCGTGCGACGCGATCACGTAAAGCGCGTCGTCATGCTGGCGTCCGAAGTACTGGGCGGGGGCGGCGCGCAGGATTGCGGCGCTGGCCGCCGAAAGCAGGGCCGCGATCATCAGCGGAGAGGGTTCGGGGAACGGCCGCCGCATTCGCTTGTCGCTGTCCGGGAGAGAAGGTGCGGAAAGGGGGGGATTCGAACCCCCGAGGGCTTTTACACCCTACACGATTTCCAGTCGTGCCGTTTCAACCGCTCACGCACCTTTCCAGCGCAAGGATTATAGCGAATTTTAGTAACGCTTATATAGGCCGACAAGTTCAGCTTGTCCCAGTACGTGTCCGGACATGGCCTTGAGCAGCGTCGCCTTGGTCGTTTCGGCGGGAAGGTCCAGCGCCTGGTCGAGCGCGTAGAGCCTGAAGCTATAGTGGTGGACCTTCCCCGGCGGCGGGCAGGGGCCGTAATAGCCGCGGCGGCTGAAATCCCAGACGCCCCAGCACGCTCCCTGCTTGGAGCCGTCGGGCAAGCTCTCGGTCTTGGGCAGGTTCTCGGGCAGAGCCGTCTTGTCCGCCGGGATGTCGTAGAGAACCCAATGCACCCAGGTGCCCGGAGGCGCGTCCGGGTCGTCCATGATTAGGGCGAAGCTCCTGGTCCCCTTGGGGGCGTTCGACCAGGACAACGCGGGGGAGACGTCCGCGCCCTCGCAGGCGTGGCGCTTGGGGATGGGCGTGCCGGTCTGGAAAGCCGAACTCGTGAGCTGGAATGCCATTTTAGAGGCCCTCCTGGGCGTGGTTCGGGTCGCCGCGAGCCCCAAGGCCGGAAGCAGAAGCAAGGGCAGCGCCGCTTTCATGCGAAACGCTATTTTACCAAACCCCGTCCCGGCGCTGGAGAGTCTTCTAGTCGCGGCTATCGAGTTCGCGGCGGTGGCGTTCGGCCTCGGCCTCGGCCGCGGCGGCCGGTATCTCCTTGAGCCGCAGGGCCTCCTGGAACGCCGCGTCGTCCTTCGGCCGGACGTAGCGATATTCGTGCGCCTTGAGCCAATCCGCCGGCACGGCGCCGCGATCCACGAAGAGCAGGGCCAGCTCGTCCCAGTAGACCAGGGCCCAGCGCGGCTTGGGCATGTAGAAGACGTACCAGGGCCGGGGGAATGGTTTCGTGCTTCCGTCCGGATACCGCTTCCGGGCCGGGAAAGGGCGGTCGAGATTGAGCATCAGGCTGCCGTCGAGTCCGTGCTCCGCCATGAAGGCCCGCCACCGCTCGGGAGAGCGCACGGCTTGCCCGCTTTGCGCCAGCTGTTCGTGGAAGATGTAGCGCCCGTCGCAGAAGACCCGGTACCAGGGGGCCAGGGTCCAGCCGAGGTAGCCCCCCCACTCCCATTGGTTGTAGAGGCGCAAGGGTTCCATGACCTTCCGCTCCCGGGCCAGGAAGCGCGCCGCCCCGGTCGGGGCGAAGCGGTAGTTGAAAGGCAGGCGCCACTCGACGCGGGGGGCCAGCCACAAGACGAAGGCGGCGCTCAGCGCCACGATGCCCGGCGCCAGGCCGCGCGCGTTCTGCCAGCCCAGCTCGCGCAGCAGCAGGAACGCCGCGGGCACGGCCGCCGCGCCGAAGTAAAGCGCCCCGCGCTGGTGCCCGGCGGCCCCGGCTCCCAGCAGGAGGGCCGCCGCGGCCAGGCCCCAGGGAGCCGCGGCGGCGCGCCGGCGCCAGGCCGCCGCCGTCAAGAGGGCCAGCAGCAGGAACATGGGATAGAACGGCCAATGCATGGGGCGCGACCACGACATCGGCTGCCATTCGGCTATGGTGGCCGCCAGGTCCGCGCGCATGAGCCAATGCCGCCAAGCGACCAGGTGCGGCTGCAGGAAATAGGGATTGGCGGCGGTGCCCGCCAGCCCCGCGGCCAAGGCGGCGAGCAGGCGGCGGAACTCGGCGCCGCGCCGTCGGGCCAGGGCCGCCGCGGCGCAGCAGGCCAGAAGCCCCAAGCCGGCCGCGAAGCCTCCGTGCAGGTTGGCCCACAGCGCGAACAGGCCGAAGCTGGCGAGCCAGGAGGGCGGCCCCGCGCATTCCAGCCGCCGGATCAGCCACATGAAGAGCAGCAGGGAGAAAAGCTCCGGCCGGATGTCGGAGTAGGGCAGCAGGACCGCGGACCAGGCCGCCAGGGCCGCCGCGCGCGGGGCCGGCGTCAGCCCGCGGCGGGCGAGCATGCCGTCGAGCCAAAGCCAGGAGCCGGCCAGCGCCAGGGCCTTGAGCAGCCAGAGGCCGGCCATGCCGGCCGCCGCGTGGACCGCGGCGAAGACCAGCTGGGAGAGCCATTCGAAGTCCGTCCAGGGGAGGCCCCCGGCGCTGAAGGAAAGGAAATCCGCGCGCGGCAGGCGGTGCCGTTCGATCATCCAGCGGCCGGCGCTCAGGTGCCAGAACAGGTCCGGATTAAAGAGGGGGAAAAACAGGGCCGGCAGGCCGACGAGAACCGCCGCGGTCCAGAGCGCGACCCGAGGGAAGCGGGGGGGCAATTTCAGAAGTCCAGGCGCAGCCCCTCTTGGGCTCCAAAGCACTCGAGCCGATGGCCGCGGCTTTCGATGCAGCGCCGGCATCCTTCCAGGAAGCGGTCCATCATCTCGTCGTTGTGCTCGGGGTCGTGGTGGAAGAGCGCCAGGCGTTTGACCTCGGCCTTGGCCGCCAGGCCGATGACGTCCGTGAAGGTGCTGTGCCCCCAGCTGCGCCGGTACTTGTATTCCTCGTCGGTGTACTGCGCCTCGCTGATGAGGACGTCGGCGCCCCGGACGAAGCGGGCCACGTCGTCATCCTCCTTGGCGCTGAAATCCCCTTTTTCGTTGAGGCGGCCGTAAGGTTCGTGGTCGCTCAGGTAGCAGACGACGCAGGACCGGGTTTCGACGCGGAAGCCCACGGTGATGCCGGGGTGGTTCAGGTAGTGGTAGGTCACGCGGGCCGCGCCGAGCTGTATGGGGCCGTCCAGCTCCATGATGCGCAGGTCCGCGCGCAGCGCCTTCATGTCCACGGGGAAATACGGCGGGCTCATCTGGCCCGAGAGGGCCTCGGCGAAGCCGGCCGTCGTGCCGTGGACGCCGTAGAGCGTGAACCGGTTTTGAGGCATATAAATCGGAGCGAAGAACGGCAGCCCCTGGATGTGGTCCCAGTGGGTATGCCCGATGAGCAGGTCGGCCGAGATGGGCTTGCCCGCGGCTTGCCGCAGCAGCGCGCCGCCGAGCTCGCGAATGCCCGAGCCCGCGTCGATGATGACGAGGCGCTCCCCCACGCGCAACTCCACGCAGGGGGTGTTGCCGCCGTAGCGCTGGGTGGCGGGCCCCGGGCAGGGTATGGAGCCGCGCGTGCCCCAGAAGCGCAGGGACACCGGGGTCTGGTCTGAGCCCACGAGCTCCTCGATCTTGCCCAGCAGGGCGTCGATCTCGTAGGGCTTGGTGAGGTAGCCGTTGGCGCCCGCCTGGCGCGCGGTGGCCTGGTCGGCGGCGTAGGATTTCGAGCTGCTGACCAGGACCTTGGTCCCCTTCAAATCCGGGTCGCCGCGCAGCCGCTGGATGACCTCGAAGCCGTGCATGCGCGGCATCAGCAGGTCGAGAATCACCAGGTCGGGGTTCTCCTTCTTGGCCAAGGCCAGGCCTTGGACGCCGTCCTCCGCCTCGAGCACCTGGAATTTGTCCTTCAGGAGCCCGGAAAGGAACAGGCGCATTTCCTGGTCGTCGTCGACGATTAGGACTTTTTTCATTGGGAGAGCGTCCCGTAGTTGTAGCATGACAAGGGGACTTCGTCAATACCTCTCGCCCCCCAACTTGTTATAATGATACTTCGCGAAAGTAAAACGGCCGACTGGGACCATGAGCAGCCGACTTATCATCGCCGGGGGCGTTCTAGCCTCGCTGGTCCTGTTGGGCGCGCTGGTGGGCGGCCACCTCGGCGCGCTTTGGGGGATCGCGGCGCAACTGCGCTGGGGCTACGTGGCGGCGGCCGTATGCTGCTCGCTCGGCAGCTACCTGATGGTCGGACTGGCCCTGCGCGAGGTCCTGATCCTGCTGGGGCACACCCTGGCTTTTCCCGTGCTGCTGGGCATCGCGCTGGTTTCCTCCACGGTCAACTATTTCGTTTCCTCGGCGGGACTCAGCGGCTTCGCGCTCAAG
>JAQUMZ010000251.1 GCA_028717865.1 Elusimicrobiota bacterium
TCGGACTGCCGGAAGACGACGCACTTCTCCGGATCCAGGCCCGCGGTCAGCCAGTCGAGGACCAGTTCGCGCGAGTTGTCTCCCAGGGCCCGCGTGTCGGCATAGCCGGTGGTGAGCATGTGCCAGTCGGCCACGAAAAAATAACAGTCATGGTCCTGGGTCAGGGAAACCCAATTCTTGAGCGCGCCCCAATAATTGCCCAGGTGCAGGCGGCCGGTCGGCCGCATGCCGGAAACGACTACCTCTCGACGGGACGCCATCCCGAGAATATTACATAAGGTGCCGGGCGTTGCGCAAACCGCGCCGGCCCGGTTAGACGGCGGCCGGCAGGCCGCCGGACCCGCCCCGGCGCAGCAGGGCCTTGATGCGGGCCAGCAGCTCGATGAAGCTGAAGGGCTTGGTCAGGTAATCGTCGGCGCCCGCGGAGAAGCCGTCGTCCAGGTCCGTCAAGGCCTTGCGCGCGGTCAAAAACATCACCGGCAAGCCTTTCCCGCCGGGCCGGCCCCGGATCTCGCGGCAAAGTTCCAAACCGTCCTGGTCCGGGAGCCCGCGGTCGATGACGATGAGGTCCGCCGCGCGCTCGGCGAGGGCCGCTTTGGCTTCGCCGGCGCTGCGGGCCACTTCGACCTCGAACTCCTCCTGCTCCAGCACGAACTTGATGAAGCTGGAGGCGTCGACGTCGTCCTCTACGACCAAAAGCCTGCGCATGGATATGGGCCTACCCGGGCCGCTGATATTTTAGGTCGCAATCGCGCAAAACATGTTTCAAGAAATAAAAAAAATGGTTAGGCCTCGGCAAATTTTCGGTGAAAATCCGGGCAGTGGTCGTTAGAGGCGGCCGGCCAGCCAGCGCAAGGCTTCGGGACGGGAAACCAGCCTGCCGGACCATTGCGCGCGCGCCGCCTCGTCGAGTATGCGGCGATATTCGGGGCCGGGCTTGAGTCCGGCGGCGGCAAGGTCGCCGCCCGTCAGGAAGACCGGCTCCAGCGCGGCCGGGGGCAGATCCGGCAAGGCGGCGGCGACGATGGACCCGGTCTCGGGATCGACCCGGCTGCGGGGCGAGGCGCCGCGGCCGACCAGCTCGATCGCGGCGAGGACGCGGCGCGCCAGGGCGCGCTCGATCGGCAGGGAGCGCAGGAATTCCCCCCCCCGGCTGCCCAGGCCCAGCGCCAAAGACCCCAGGCGCTGCTCCACGCTGCGGCCCAGGACCTTCACGCCCAGATCCGGAGCGACGAGGTCCAGGTAGCCCCAGCGGCGGAGCCTGCGCAAGCACGCCGAGGGATCCGGCTCGGACAGGATTTTCAACAGCTCCTGCGCGATGCGA
Source organism: Elusimicrobiota bacterium (assembly GCA_028717865.1). GTDB lineage: Bacteria > Elusimicrobiota > Elusimicrobia > UBA1565 > UBA9628 > UBA9628. Next base: position 1,325 of record JAQUMZ010000251.1, read on the forward strand.
TGGCGGGACAGCCGCCCCGCGATGCAAGCGCAAAGCGTGCGTCGGGCGAGGCCGACGAGGCCCGGGGCCGGCTTGAAGCCGAACCGGCACAGGAAGCGCGCCGCGCGAAAGACCCGCGTGGGATCGTCGCGGAAGCTCCGCGCGTGCAGGACCCGCAGCAGCTTGGCCCGCAAATCCGCCCGGCCGCCGTAGGGATCGACCAGTTGCGGCCGCGCCGTCAACGAGACGGCCATGGCGTTGATGGTGAAATCCCGGCGGAAAAGATCCTGCCGCAGGGCCGCGGGCCGGACCTTGGGCAGGGCGGCGGGCTCCGGGTACTCCTCCTGCCGGGCCGCGGCGAAATCGACCCGCCACTCCTTGCCTATCACCCGCAAAGTGCCGAAAGCTCCGAACGCCTCGGCCTCGGCCCCCAGCAGCCGGGCGCAGAACCCGGCCACGGGCGTGGGATCGCCCTCGGTCACCAGATCGAGGTCCTTGACCCGGCGCGACCCCAGCAGCCAGTCCCGCACGCAGCCCCCCACGGCGTAAAGGGGCAGGCCCCGCGCCCGCGCGGCCTCGGACACGGGGCGCAGCACCCGCAGCGCCTCGGCGGGCACGCGGACCCTCATCGGCGCGCCGCGGGCGGAATGGAAAACGCGGGATCGGCGCGGACCGCCGCGAGGTAGCTTTGGTACGCCGAGAGCCGGTCGTTGGTTTGCAGCAGCTTCTCCAGGCCGGCGACGAGACTGGACTTGGTGGGGGCGGCGGGCGGCTGCGCCGCGTAAGGCAGGCAGTCCGGAATGCCGGCCCGGCGGGCGAAATGCGGGCCGACCCGATATAGGGCCAGCCCCAGATCCTTGGCCACGAATTCCATCACTTCCCGCTCCTCCCGGCGATAATCCTCGCGGCCCAGCAGTTCCGAGAGCGCTTGGGGGCCGAAAAAGACATCCGGCTCGATATCTCCCGGCAGGCGCGGTCCCATGACCTTCTTGAAAGCCGCGAAATCGTCTCGCATCTTCCGGAGCCAGACTTGCCGCCGGTCGCGCCAGGACTCCGGGAACACGAAAGCCAGCAGCTCGGCCTGGGGTTCATAGTAGACGTAAGGCGCCTCGGGATAAAAAGGCTCTCCGCAGCCGGGGCAGAGGATGAGATTGCATTCCTGGGCGGCCAGGGACTCGCGCAGTTCCGGGCTGTCGCCGCCGTTGATGAAGCTCCAAATCTCGGCCTCGAACGGCTCGCAGCCCTTGGGACAGCGGGTTTCGACCACGCCCTTGAAGCTCACGCCTTATTATAACTCTTGATGGGCGCAAAACGCCGGTTCGTGAAATACGTGAAAGCGGGGCGCCGCTATTGGGACAGCCGCTTGAAATACTCCTTGATCAAGCCGTCGTAGGCCGGGGGCCGGCGCTCGCGCAGGGAACGCTCCAGCTCCTGGCGGATCTCGCGAGGCGGCTGAAAATCCTTGGCGGAGGGCAGGGGCACGAACTCGAGCCGGGCGCCGGCGGCGCCGCCGGGAGCCGCGCGCGCGCCGGAGTTCGCGCCCGAGAAGCCGGCCCCTATGCCCAATTGGACGGACTGCTGGCCGGCGGAGGACCGCTCGAGCTCCCGGCCTCCGGCATCCAGCAGGTCCAGCGCCTTGCGCTGGCGCGCCCAGGCCGCCTCCGTGTCGCCGCGATCGAGCTCCGCCTCGGCGAAGCGCTGCTCGTCCTGCGCCGCGGCCACGTTCTCGACGGCGCCGGAGGCCGGGGCCGCGGCGGCGTCCAGGAAAGCCTCCAACTCCCGCTGCAGGTCCGCGGTGCGGCCGCGCACCTCGGCCTGCCGCCGGGAAGCTTGCGCCGTATCGGAATCCGGCCGCCCGGGCGCGGGCGCCGCCGGAGCCTGGGCCAGTTCGCGGGCGATCGCGTCCTGGGCCTCGGCCAGCTGCGCCAGGCCGGCCGCGCGCAGCAATCCGGAAGCCTCGGCGCAAAACTGCGGCGCGCGCTGGACCTGCCCGGAGGAGAACTCCTGCAGGGCGGCCCGCATGGCCGACAAAGCCTGGGGCGCAACGCCGCCGCGGGCGCCGGCCGAGGAGACCAGGACGGATTGCCGGGCGGCCAGCTTGGACAACAGCTCCTTCTGCCCGGCCAGGAAAAGATCCAGCCGGCGCTGCTCCAGCAGCCGTCCGGCCTCCGCCAGCGCGGCCTGCCGCTCGACCACCTCTGCCCAAAGCCGGCGCAGGCGCTGCGCGCGCTCGGAGCCGGGGCCCCCCGGCGCGGCCGACGCCCCGGCGGCGGCCGCGGCGACCGCGGCCTCCATCGCGGCGAGCTGGCGGGACAGCTCGTCGGCGATTTTGGCGGCGGCGTCGAGGTCGCCCGCGCGCAAGGCCGCGCGCAGGGCATCCGCCGAGGTTTGCGCGGCCAACAGGGGCAGCGCGTAGGCCTGGCGCGCCTGCGCGGACCCGGCCGAAGCCGGGGCCGGCAGGGCCGCGACGGCGGCAGCCATGGCCTCGAGGCCGCGGCGCAGGCGCTCCAATGCGGATTGGACGCGCCGCAAGGCCTCGGCGCGCTGCTCCGGCCGGCCCTGGGCCAGGGCCTGCAGCGCGGAGGCGATGCGCTCGCCGTCGCGGCTCACGGCGCCCGCCTGCTGGAAGAAATCCTGCAGGCCCTGCACCGGCTTGGCTTCTTCGAGGCCGCGCCGGGCCCGGCGCAGGACGTCGGCCAGGCGGCCGTGGCGGGACCGCGCCGCCGGGATATCGCCCGACGCCTCGGCGGCGCGCGCCGCGGGCAGGTCCCGCCGGCGCGCCCGCCCCAAATCTTCGGCCAGCAGAGAGAACTGTTCCGCCAGGCCCGGGTTGGCGTAGGCGTCGGCGCCCGCGGCCTTGGCCAGGGACTCGACCGCGGCGACCGCCCGGTCCCAATCTCCGGCCAGGGCCGACGACTCGCCGCGCGCGCGCTGCGCCGCGCCCGCCGCGTAAAGGTCCCGGACGGACTCCTCGCGGCGCGCCGCGGCCTCCAGCGCCGACTCCGCCTCGGACCACAGGCGCAGGGCCGTCCGGTGCCCGGCCTCGAAATCCACGATCTCCACGGTATTGGCCTGGGACACGGCCGCCTGGGCCGGGACCGCGTCGTCCCAGATCTTGACCATGAACTCGACCTTGGCGCCCGCGGGGAAAGCCTCGAGCTCCCAGGCGTAGTCGCCGACGAACTCCTTCTGGGCGGCGGAACCGAACCGCTTGATTTCCAGCTCCAGCGGGGCCCCTCCCGCCGGGCGCACGACCAGCGCCGCGCGCGACAGTCCCGAATCGTCCCGCGCCGCGTAGGCCACCGGCAGGACCGAATCCGTTCCGGCCTGCAGGGGTTGCTGCGGAGA
>JAQUMZ010000252.1 GCA_028717865.1 Elusimicrobiota bacterium
GCCGCGAAATCGGAATAATGCCGCGCGCATCGGTCGCGGACGGGCTGCGCGGCCGGCCGGTGGTATTCCGCGTGCAGGATGGTGGCCTTTTCCCAGAACGTGCGTTCGAGTTCCAGCGCCACGACCTCGGCGCGAAAATCGGCGAAGCCTTCCAGGGCCAGTTCCGCGATGAGCGGCGAGATCGAATGCGTGCCTGTGGGTCGCTGGTCCGTCAGCGAACCGAACTCGATCTTCACGGCGGGAGCGATATAGGAACCCGCCGCGACCGCCCGGGGGTAGGGGAACAAAATCACGGGCGAATGGCTCATGGCGTCGAGCTCGAATTGCAGCCAGCGGCCGCCCCCGGTACGCGGCCCCAAAGACGAACTCACGACTTTTTCCAATTCCGGCAGGAAACTGCCGCGCACCGCTTCAGCGCAGTCGGCTTCGAGCCGTTTCGCGCGTTTTTGTCGCTGCGAGACGGAAGGTGCGTCATCAAGGTCGCTTTCCTTCCAGCCGAGCGATGCCGGACTGAGGCCGAGATCGATATCCTCCGAGAAGCGGTCGATGGCGCCGAATACCTTGGAAAGCGACGTGCCCCCTTTGAATACGCAATCCGCGCCCAACCGCGGCGTCGCGAATATGCGGCCGAGCAGCCAGCAGACCCAAAAATCCTTTTCGACGATGAAATCGGGCACCCCCTTGCGTTCCGAACAGCTCCGCCAGTAAAGGGCCCGTTCTTCGGCAGGCAGCAGCGCCAGAGACTTCAAGGAGACGCCTCCCCGCCGGCGATGGAGCGGAAATACGGGTGCATCCAAGCCGGCGCCAGCGGGATGTCCTCGATGAGCCGGCGGCGGTCCCTTGGCGAGAGCAGCTTGCGCAGGTGGGCCACCCTTTCCGGAGATACGTTGGCCCTGCCGATAAAACGCAACCCCGCGATCACCAGACCGGTCATCCGTCCCGCGGCCGCCATCATGCGCGGCGAGGCCCGACGCAGTTCGAGGACTTGCCGCCCGAAGCGGACTTTGCGCGGCTTGCCGTCGGTCAGGAACACCACCCGCATGGGGACCTGTTCGGAAAGCCGCAGCAGGTTGGCCGCGTAGCCGCCGAACGGCTGCAACCGCACGCGATCTCGCCGGGCCAATGCCTTGGCCACGGCCTCCACGGAAGGCGTTATCTCGCCTAGCACCGGATGCCGTCGGGGCCGATGATACAACCCGCGGCCCAGCCGGCGCAAAGAACCCTCCCGCACCAGCCGAAAAAGCGCCTGATCCACTGCCGCGCGCGTATCGAGATCAAGGAACTCGCCCGCGAAGAAAACCTTGTCGGGGGGAGCCTTACGCACTCGCCGCAGGATCCGCGTCGTCGTGCTGCTGTCGGATTTTGGCCTGGCCATTATGTCAGATAATATAGCTCCTTTTTCTGACACAATCAATTAACAAATCGGAACCGGCCCCGCCGCCCGGGAAGCTGAATCTCATCTTCACTTGAGGCAGCGTTGCCACAGATCGGCTATTTCTCGAATCGAAACTGCACGTGACTTGGACAGCCTCCCTTGGAAGTCACTAAAAACGGATGACATCAATCCTACGACTTCATTGCTTTCCGACAAAACCACAGGCCCGCCACTAAATCCATCTTCGGAAGCTTGACTTAGAGTCATGACCAGCGCGTTGTCATACACAACGTCCGGAGCGACAAAATCCACTATTGCCTCCGCCTCGACACGTCCGCTTTGAAGCCACGGACCGCTTGAAAAGGCAATCATTGAAAATGCTGGATCAATCACAAAGTGCGTAAAAGGGTTTCCTCGATTTGGGAATCCGAGGTTAAAGACATTTTGGCCGATATAATCATGTTCCGCATGTCTAGGAATCAAGATCGATTTTGTTCGAAACCGGCTCTTTGCGATCACGATAAATGCAATGTCGTTTTTACCGCAAAAAATATCGGATGATGTTATTGGTATAGATTCCCCGAATGCTCCAACCCGGTTTCCAAGAAAAGTAAAGGTGTTTTTTATTCCCGATCGCTCCGAATGGAAAAATTTCTCACCCACGACATGCTTAGCAGTAACAAATATATATGAAGATGCGGTCTCTTCAAAAACCCAGGCAGCTCCGCTAAAACCCCCGACGGCATTGTTCTTATCGTCGTTGGTGGCCTGAAGGAGCGCCCAAACAAGGCCGGTCGACTGAGGGGATTCTTTAAACTTTGAATATGCTTCTCCCATGCGATGAGGCTCCAAAATCTCACTTTTTTCTGATCTTCTCGGCGCGACACATCCACCAAGGACAATACAGATGGCCGTCAGCGAAACCCATCGAAAATTCTTCGCCACCCCATCGGCAATACCTGTTATCTTGCCGCCTCTGAAAGTCAACAAAGATATGTAATTTGGACCCACGCAGCCAAAGTATACCCTAAATAGCCGACTGCCAATGGTGGCCCTGGCCCTTGGCCCATTCGCGGCGGGGCGCTTTCGAAGTGGTCACAAAAGTGGTCACTTTTTCCGGGCCGGACGTTTTGCCAAGTGCTGCTCTCCACGAAATCTTCGTCGGAGACTTTCGGGGGCCAGCCCATAAGACGACGGTCCGGAAAACCGTTGCCTCGTCGGGCCGTTTGGAAATTCTTGTCTTGCGACCGCGAAAAAGTTACGATCTTTACGGTTGTTTCCCGCTTTCAGGAGAGGTGGCCGAGTGGCTGAAGGCGACGGTTTGCTAAACCGTTGTATCTGTGCAAACGGGTACCGAGGGTTCGAATCCCTCCCTCTCCGAATCCTTTCTTCATCCGCGCAACTTCGCAACAACGCAAGGAACGTCCCCATTTTGTATAGTGTCCGCTAAGGAGCCCGCCGGGGACGGGACCGCGTGATGCCCAACAGCGAGTTTTTCAGGATGTTCCGCGCCTACGGCGGGATAGGGCGGGGCAGCTTGTTCTTCTGCTACCGCTGGCTGGTGTTCTCCCACGAGATCGTTTCGGACGCGGTCCCCGAGCGCGGCCTGATCTACGACCTGGGCAGCGGCTACGGCATATTCAGCCTCTTCCTGGCGCTGCGCCGTTGCGAGCGCGAAATCGTGGCCGTGGATTTCTCCAAGAGGCGGACCGCCTCCGGACGCCGGGCCGCCCGCACCCTGGGCCTGGACAACATACGCTTCGTAGAGGAGGACTTCTTCAAGGTCGACCTGCGCCCGAGCCAGGCGGTCGTGCTCAACGACGTCCTGCACCACGTGCCCAACTGGGACGACCAGCGCCGGCTGCTGGGCCGCGTCTGCGAGCTGCTCGCGCCCGGGGGCAAGCTGGTGATCGTGGACGTGGCGCGCCGGCCGCTGTTGAAATTCTGCCTGGGCTGGACGGTGGATCACGTCCTGTATTTCGGGGACGATATCTGCTACCTCCAGTTCGAACGGCTGAAGAGCTTCCTCGCGGACAACGGCATCGGCGACTTCGCGGTCCGCCCCCTGGACGCCGGCCGTCCCTACTCCAACGTGCTCTGCACCGGCGTCAAGCGATGAGGTTGGACTGGAAATGGCCGGCCCTGCTCGTCCTGGCCCTCGGCTGCCGGCTCGGCTACGTCCTGTTGTCCCACGAAGGGCAGAGCCCGCCCGCGGGCGACGCGCAGGTCTACTACGACATGGCCCGCAACGTCGCGCACGGGGAGGGCCTGCGCTACGGGACGGCCTATGCCTTGCGGCCGCCGGCCTACCCCTTGTTCCTGGCCGCGACGCAGAAGCTCGTCGGCGACTCGTATTTCCGCGTCCAACTCGTCCAGGTGCTGCTGGCCTTGCTGACCATCGTCCTGCTCCACCGGCTCACGCGCCTGCGCTACGAGGAAAAAGTCGCCTGGCTCGCCTGCCTGATCTACGCCGTCTCCTATGACTCCTTCGCGATCCCGGCGACGTTCCTCAGCGAGAATCTTTTCTCCTGCCTGATCGTCCTGAGCCTATATTGCCTGCTGACGGACCGGCCGCTCTGGGCCGCCGCCGCCTTGTCGGCCACCTACTTCACGCGGCAGGAATCCCTGCTCTTCATCGCCTTCGTCGTCGCCGCCTACGCGGCGTCGAGCCTGAAGGCCAACTGGCGGCGCATATTCGCCATCGTGGCCTTGCTGGCCGCGCTCAACGCGGCGTGGGTCTGGCGCAACTACAGGATACACCACGCCTTACTAGGCGGGACCTCCCTGTCGGAGTGCCACCTTTTCTTGAGCAACGCCTACATCTTCCAGCGGCTGGGCTACGCGGGCGAAATCGGCGGCCGCATTCTGACCCAGCCCGACGCCGGCATGACCGAGCTCGAGATGATCCGTACCAACAAGCGGGCCTGCTCGGAGCTGTTCCAGGCCCAGCCCTGGCATCGCTTCCTGTTGGCGCCGTTTCTCAAGGCCGGCTTTTTCCTCTATCCCTTCCTGCCCGAGTACGACGTGACCTACATGCTCGTCCTGCCCTTCTGGCTGCTCGGCCTCTATCTGGAGCGCGGCCGCTGGCGGGAAAACCAGCTCTTCTACGGCGTGTTCGCCATTCTGGGAGGGCTGCTGCTGTTCTTCCACGCCCAGCCCCGCTACCGCGGCTCGTTCTACGCCTTCATCGCGATCTTCGCCGCCGCCGGCGCGGTCCGCCTCTGGTCGGCCGGGACCCGGGCGCGCCTGGCCATGCTGGGCTGGGGGCTGCT
>JAQUMZ010000253.1 GCA_028717865.1 Elusimicrobiota bacterium
GCATCGAGCTCCCCCGAGCCGGAGAAATGCTCGTAGACGAGCAAAACGCGGCGCAGGACCCCGTGCTCGCGCATGAGGTCCTCGGTCGGACCCACTTCCGCGGGCTGCGCCGCCGCGCAAAAAGCGCGCACCGGCGCGGCCAGGACCAGGCCGCCGGCGGCCAGACCGCGCAGGAATTGCCTCCGAGTCGCGGATGCTTCCATCCCCCGCACTCTAGCAATTGCGGCAACGCGGGCATATTGAGGCTTTGTCTCAATATGGAGCCGGGAATAGGGACTGGTTTTCAGCTCAGGAAAGTGGAGCGGGCGAGCGGAATCGAACCGCCGTCTCTACCTTGGCAAGGTAGCATTCTACCATTGAACCACGCCCGCGACCCGCTCGACGAAGAATCCTTCTCTGATTCGTCCGGCCAGTCTGTAAGGGTAGTGCTCCAATGCGGGCTGGCATGCGGTCCGTTTCAAATAACATAGGGCCCGGTGGCTACCGGATAACCCTAAGGCTTCCGCACCAGGCCCTAAAACGAAAACGCCCTAGGTCCGTCCGGTAGCGCGCTCAGTATAGCATGGTTCGGCGGGGTGGGGAACACATCGCGCGCGCGAAGGTAAGACGAACATTGGGCATTCTTCGAGAGGGGTCATCCTGATCGTATAATTTACTCTCTATTATCGATATCCAAAATCTCTCATGACGTTGCCAATTCCAAGCAGCTGTCCTTTGCTCATTACTCCAACGCCCGGAACATTGACCTGCCCTATTTCGGAGTCCTGATTTTGCTTTGGCTTTTGCCAATAGGCGTTGAGCAGAGACCCACCAAAACCGCTAAGAGACGCGGCTATTGCGGCGTCGCGTTGGCGTCTGTCCAATTGTGCGGCCATGTTATAGCCCAAGAGTTTGTCCAGGAACCCGGCCCTAAGACTGGCTTCCTGCCCGGCCAGTTGGCCTTCCATGCTGGCGATTGCCTTTAGCCTCTCTCCTTCCAGGGCGTTGTATACGTTCTGAGCCACGGGAGAGCGATAGGTCCCGCGAGTGGCTAGGTTGTTGCTCTGCGTGCGCCGGCCAGCCACGGCCTCATTGTTAATGTCCACCCTGCCCGCCGCCTTCATTTGCTCTATGAGGGCGGTGATCTTGGCTAGTTCGCCGGATATATTCGGGGTCTCGACGCCCTTGCCGCCCCATATTCCATATCCTAGACCGGCTCCCGACATCGCAAGCCCCGCGGCTGGAAGTAACCATGCTGGCATATCTATCTCCCTACTCGATTTCGATTGTCGCCGGTTTCCCGGCCTCCTGACTTCGGCTTGTGGCTCTGGAAGGGGTGCGCGGCTTCCGTAAACGGGTGCGAGTGGGGTTTCTTGGCCCGCCGCGCATTCCTGCAACCTAGGGAACAAAACCGCCCGAATCCGCGGCGCAAATCTGAGGTTCTTGCCCTGAATGCGTGGCCGCAGGCTTCGCAGACCCGATCAACAAGCCGCGGCTGGTTCATTCCCGGTCCCCGAGCCGGTGACGCTTTTGGGCCTTGATCGCCTCGGCGGCAGCTATGAATTTAGAAACGCGAAATATATAGATACGGTCTTCTCGCCTGACACTTCCAAGCACCTTGAAGGGCTTAAGGCTGTTGAGCTTGGGCCAGATGCGCCGATGGGGACACCATACGGCAATGGTCCCCTGCCCGTTGGGATAGAGGGTCCCGTACTTGCCCCGGATTTCCAACTGCCAGGAGAGCTCAGGCTGGCCGGGTCCCGCGGCTGGGGTGAGAACGAAGCGCCATGAATGCGCCTGCAAGTCCACCCTGGGAAAACTCGAAATAATGCCCTTTTGGGGGAAAATGTCGGTGTCGGTGCCACCCCCCCACCCTTTTTCAACAAATGGCTTATATTGCTTCTTTAGTTCTTGCATATAGATATATACCGACATACCGACAAAACGGCATTTTCTCGACGGGGAAGGCTTGTCGGTTTCGCATACCGACAAAACACCGACAGGTTTGACTCAGGGAACCGACAAACACCGACAAACACCGACAAAATACCGACAAGCTGCCGGGGCTCCCGATCACGCGTTGCCCCCCACGTCCGACAGGTAATAGCAGCCGTCCCGAATCTCTACCTCTCCCGTTTGCCTAATCGTCTGTTCGACATCTCCAAAGACCTTGGCGCTCAGGTTCATATTGCGGAGCAGCATCCGCTTATCTGCCCCCGGATGGCGCTTGATCGAGTTGAGAAGCCGTATTTTGATCGCCTCGAACTTGCTCTTTCCCAAGCTCTGGGCTCCCAGGCTCCGTATCTCGGCCGCGAAGCTCTCCGCTATCAGGCAGGCCGTCCGGCAGTCCTGCAACGTGATTTGCGGGTAGTGCCCGGCCATCACGGCTTCCAGCATGGCGAACTTGTGCGCGTAGGCCGTAAGGCGGGGAAAGAAGGCCCGGACAGCATCCGGCGCGGTTTCTGCCTTCTGGCAGAATCCGCTATACCATTGCTCGTAATACCTCCGGGCCTCTAGGGCGTACTCCATGCGGCCGGATCCCTTTATCGAGCCGGCGAGCCGCTTCAGGGTCTCGATCAATTGCCCCTTTTGCGCCTGGTCAGCCGGGGGCTGGAAGGCCAAGACCTTGCTTTTTGTGTCCGCCGAGACGAACAGAAACCGGGCCAGGAAGCCGCCCGCGATGTCCCCGCCTTGGACGCTTTGCAGCAACCAATCCAAAGTTGAGGCGCCCATGATCGTAAGGTAGGGCTTCTCTATTCGGTACTCCTTGATTTCCTTCGTCCCCGTCTTCCTGAGGTATTCGGGCGGGCTGTCGTAGATTTCCGTCAGGAACGATTGCAGCCCGGAGTTGTAGTCCTTCTGCATTAAAGCCAGGAGGGACCGGAACTCGTAGGAGACGAGGGCTCCGTGGGGCTGCTGCTGCATCAGGGCTACAAGGCATTCCTGAGAAAACTCAGACGGCAAGATAATCCCCGGATTGACGGCGTTTACCATCTTCGCCCCGATGGAAAGGGCCGTGCTCTTGCGGTAGAAGCTCGACGGCGCCAGCACGACAAGCCAGAGATTCGGGAATAGCCAGTCGTCGCCCAAGTGCAGATAGGCGCGGCGGCCCAGGAGGGTAGACAGCACCCAATAGGCCGTCATCCGGTGAAACTGCGGCGGCGCGTCCGTGAAGCTCTCGGCCCACCTGGAATATGCGCGCGTGAACGTCTCCGGCTGTTGAAGGATCGCGGGGGTCATAGCTCGGGCTCCGGGACGCCCACTAGACCCGCCCAGATGCGCGCCCATTCCTGAAGAATGGCGCGCGCCGTCGCCACGGTCGGCGCCTGTTCGGCCCGGTCCATAAGGTCTCCGGCCTGCTTGACCAGGCCCGGAGCGATGGCCGCGGCCTCCATTAGCGCATGGTCCGGCAAGGTCCCGTGCCATTCCATGGCCCGAGATAGAAGCGCGGAGGCGTCTTTCCGCTCAGATTTCGCGGGGCCTGTTTGCGGGGCCTCGAGCTCCTGGCGTTCTTGTTCAAGCGCCGTCATCGTCGCTTTACTTCGGGCCGGCTCCTGCCGCAGCCTGGTCGCTTCCTCCGTGATCCGGCGCTCGACATGGCAACGGGCTACGATCCGGGCGTAATGATTGGCATGGGCCGCTGTAGCGACGGCATGTATGCAATCGAACAAATAGGGCGGGCCTCCGATGGCCTCAAACTGGCCCTTCTGCCGGAGTTTGTCGGCCAAGGTAACGACGTCCAATCCGTCCCCGACCTCGACCATGGCTCTGAAGATCGTCCGGTTCGCTTCCGAGTAGAACGCCTCGGGGGCTTTGACCGACTGGCGGACTTCGCCCAGGTGTCGAATCCCCTGTTGGGCGTCTACGAGGATTGAGCCCAGGACGGCGCGTTCCGCTTCCAGATTTTGGGAGGGGAGGGAGTCTAGCATACGCCCTCCCTGCCGGCCGGCTGCGCGGCAAGCCTTGCCTGATACTCGGCCTCTTTCCGTCTGAGGTAAGCGAAATATGCGGCGGGATCGCCTTTTCGGGGGTCCCATTCGGACCAGTGATTCACGCGAGGGGAAAACATTTAAGCCACCGCCGCGAAGGGGGAAATGCCCTCGCACGTCGCAATCCTCGGCAGAAGCCAGAGAACGAAACGCCAGCAAGGGAGTTGATAGTCTTCCGATTTCTTCCCCAAGTCTTGCAAGCGCGCGAATGCCGCCTTGGCGTCTGCGTCTGGGTGGGTGAAATAGGCGTTTCCGAAGTCCCACACCAGACCGGCTAGTTCTTCGTCTGGTTCGCCGCCTTTTTGTATCCGGCCGATGAGACGCCCGGCAAGGGCATTAATGCTGCTGGTCGTGTCCATGATTCCTCCATTCGCATTTAGTGAGACAACATAACGTCTTTCAAATCCCGGAGGCGCTGCTGAGCTTCCACAAGCGCGCGAGCCGGGATTATCGCGGAGCCAGTGCAAAATGAACGCGCCATGCTGGCGCAGCGCGCGGACTCGTTAAAGGCGAAAAGCAACTTTCTATTTGGTCCTAGCGTTGCGTCCGCTAATGTAAGCCCGGCGGCAATTAGGAAGGCGCTTAGATGGAAGTCCGAAGTTTGAAACTGATGCTTATCCACATTGCTCTCCCGCGCAAACGAAAGGCCCCGCCGTCCGGGGTTCTGGACGG
>JAQUMZ010000254.1 GCA_028717865.1 Elusimicrobiota bacterium
CCGGAGCCAAGACCGCGGGTTCGACTTTTCATCGTCCAGGAGATTCAAGGCCAGCCGCCCTGCGCCCAGCAAGGCCGCGAAGGTGAAGCATGGTCCGAGCAGCCGCACGGGGCCCAGATAGAGGTTGTGCGGGCCTCTGACCATGAGCAAACGCAAGGCCCCGTCGCCCCAGCCGGCGGCGAACAGCTCCCGCCACTGGGTGGGCAGCCGGAACAGGTCCCCGAACAGGACCAAGGCCGCGGCTGCCGTCAAGGCGGCCCGGGGTTTCCTGGAAGCGCGGTAAAGGAGCCCGTAGAGCAGCCATACCCAAGCCAGCAGCAGGACGAAGCGCGCGGCCAGCCAGGCCGGTTCGGGCCGGCCTGTCAGGCGCTGCAGCCGTCCCAAGAACAGGAACCCGGCTAGGTTGGTGAGCAGCAAGCGAGGCGTCCGGTTCTCCGCGATATAAGGGCTGTACGGCAGCCAGCTATCGGCCGCCTCTCTCGCGCGTCCCGCGTAAAACGACTCGTCCAAGTCCTGCCCCATGCCGAAAAGGGAGAACCCGGGGATCGGGCGGCCTAGGCTGCGCGCCTGGGCGCGGACGGGCTCTTGCAGCCTCCAGGTCAGCGCGTGGGGCAGCGTGAGCAGCGTAGCCACGGCCAGGCCGCCGGCCAGCGGCAGCCAAAGCGGGCCGTCAAAATGTTTCCGAAGCGGATTCGTCATCGCGTTTGGGCCGGCTTCAAGAATAGCAAATGCCGCGCGGGAGCCCTCGGATCGATATTTTGCACCATGAAAAATCGGATATGATATCCGAATATTTATGGTACAATAACGTCCGGTGATCAAGCGAAACGCCCACCTGGAGATATTGCTGCGCCGGCTCCGGGAGAATCCGGTGGTCGGCCTCCTGGGGCCCCGGCAGGTCGGCAAGACCACCTTGGCCGGGCAGGTCGCCGCGCGTTGGCGCGGCCCGACGCGCCGCTTCGATTTCGAGGACGAGCGAGACCTGGATCGGCTGGCCGCCCCGGCGCGCGCTTTGGAGGCGCTCCGGGGATTGGTGATCCTGGACGAAGTGCAGCGGCGGCCGGATATTTTCGCCGCCTTGCGGGTGCTGGCCGATCGGCGTCCCTTGCCGGCGCGGTTCCTGATCCTGGGAAGCGCTTCGCCGGACCTGCTCAAGCAGAGCTCCGAGTCGTTGGCCGGGCGGATCTCCTACCATGAACTGCCCGGGTTTTCGTTGGCCGAGGTCGGGCCGTCGGCCTGGAAGCGGCTCTGGCTCAGGGGCGGCTTCCCGCGCTCCTTCCTGGCCCCCGGCGAGGCCGCGAGCCGGCGCTGGCGGCGCGACCTGGTCAAGACCTATTTGGAACGCGAGCTCCCAGGCTTGGATTTTTCGGTGCCGGCCGGGACCATGCGCAGATTCTGGACCATGCTGGCCCACGCCCACGGCCAGGTCTGGAACAGCGCCGAGTTCGCGCGTTCCTTCGGCGTCAGCGACAAGACCGTGCGCGGCTATTTGGACGTCCTTTCCGACACCTACATGGCGCGCCTGCTGCGTCCCTGGCACGAGAATCTCTCCAAACGGCAGGTAAAATCCCCGAAAGCGTATTTTCGCGATAGCGGCATCTTCCATCAGCTGTCGGGCATAGAGGGTTACGCTCAGTTACAGACCCATCCCCGTTGCGGAGCGTCCTGGGAGGGTTTCGCCATCGAGCAAACCATCCAGTTGACGGGGGCCTGGGATGAGCAATGCCATTTCTGGGCCACGCACCAGGGCGCCGAGCTGGACTTGCTCATCGTTCGCGGCCGTGGGCGCGTGGGTTTCGAGTTCAAGTACGGCCGAGCTCCGGGATTGACCCCGTCTATGAGGGCGGCGCTCAAGGACCTGGGGCTCGACCGGCTTTGGGTGGTGCACGCCGGCGACGAACGCTACTCTTTGGGAGCCCGCGTCGAGGCCGTGCCCTTGACCGGGCTGGCTCAGGCCTTGAGGGCGCCGGGCCGGGGCGGTTAATCGAAGCAAGGAGGTTCCATGGCTCAAGAGTTTTCATTCGACGCGGTCAGCGAGGTCGACCTCAACCTGGTCGGCGAATCCATACAGGTGGCCATGAAGGAGATATCCAACCGCTTCGACTTCAAGGCCGCCAACGCCTCCATCGAGCTCGATGCCAAGGCCAAGAAGCTGACGCTGCGAGCGGTCGACGAGCTGAAGATCGACAACGCCTTGGATATACTCAACACCCGCATGGCCAAGCGCGGCCTGCCCCTTAAGAACTTCCAGCGGGGCAAGATCGAGAGCGCCTTGGGCCAGACGGCGCGCCTGGAGGTCTCCATCCAGGACGGCATCCCGACGGACAAGGCCAAGGAGATGGCGGCCGCGCTCAAGGCCGCCAAGCTGAAGGTCAACCCTTCCATTCAAGGCAACCAGCTGCGCGTCTCGAGCCGGTCCAAGGACGAGCTGCAAAAGGCCATGGCCATGCTGCGGCAGGGCGGTTTCGGAGTCGAGGTGCAGTTCAAGAACTTCCGCTGATATGCGCTCCCTGGTCGTCAACGCCGGTCAGCTGCTGACCATGGCCGGGCCCGACCGGCCCCGGCGGGGCGAGCAGATGCGCTCGGTGGGGCTGGTGCCCAACGGGGCCGTGCTGGTCGAGGACGGCGTGATCCTCGCCGCCGGCCTGCGCGACCTGGTCCAGGCCCACGAGCGGGCCGGTTCCGCGGTCCTCATCGACGCCGGCGGCCGGGTCGTGCTGCCCGGCTTCGTGGACAGCCACGCCCATCCCGTCTTCGCCGAGCCGCGCCTGAGGGACTTCGCCGCCCGGCTGGCGGGCAAGACCTATGCCGAGATCGCCGCCGAGGGCGGCGGCATCCTCTCCACCGTGGCGGGGGTGCGTCGCGCCACCGAGAGCCAGCTGGCGCAGGGCCTGCGCCGCCGCGCGGCCAAGTTTCTGGAGTCCGGCACCACCACCTTGGAGGCCAAGTCCGGCTACGGCCTCGATCCGGAGACCGAGCTCAAGATGCTGCGCGCCATCAAGGCCGCGGGGGAGACGTCCCCGCTGGAGCTGGTGCCCACGCTGTTGGGCGCCCACGCCCTGCCCGCGGAGATGAAGCACGACCGGGAAGGCTACGTGCAGCGGGTCGTAGAGGAGATGATCCCGGCGGCGGCCCGGGCGGGCCTGGCGGTTTTCGTGGACGTGTTCTGCGAGGCGGGGTTCTTCACCCGGGCGGAGCCGGAGACGATCCTGGCGGCCGGCGTTCGCGTCGGCCTCAAGGGCAAGCTCCATGCCGAGCAGCTTTCGCGCAGCGGCAGCGTGCCCATGGCCGCGCGCCTGGGCGCCGTTTCCGTGGACCACCTCGATTGCGCGCGGGACGAGGACTTCGCCGCCCTGGCCGGCTCGGATACGGTGGCCTGCCTGGTTCCCGGCTCCAACTATTTCCTGGCCAAGCCCTATCCGCCGGCGCGCCGGCTCATCGACGCGGGGGCCGCCGTGGCCCTGGCCACCGACTTCAACCCCGGCAGCTGCCCCTGCTGGGACATGCGCGCCGTCTTGTCCATCGCCGCGACGCAGATGGGCATGACTCCCGAGGAGACGCTGACCGCGGCCACCGTCAACGGCGCCTGGGCCCTCGGCCTGGGCCGCACGCACGGGACCTTGGAAGCCGGCCGCCGGGCGGACCTGATCTGTTGGGAGGCCGAGGACTACCGGGAGATCCCGTATTATTTCGGCGCCCCGGAGATTGCCTGGACCATGAAGCGGGGGGCCGTGGTCCATTCCCGGCGGGATTTCCGGCTGTGAGGATGTATAATAGCTGAGGCATCGGCCGGCTGCTAACGATCGCGGACAAGGAATCCCCGCCATGGAAATAACCCCTCAGGACCAAAAGGCCATCCTCCAGCTCATCGAGCAAGGGGTGGATTCCTGCGCCGCCAAGCTGGCCGCCGTTTCCCGCACGCAATGGCAGATCCGCACCTCCTCGCTGAAGGCCTACGCCAAGGCGGAGGACTACGCCGAGCTGCAGGCGCCCAGCCAGTACTTCTTCGGGGCCCATTGCCAGGCTCCGGGCAAGATGTTCTTGGCGCTTTTTTCCTCGCGCAGCGCGGTGCTGCTGACCCAGGCCTTTCTCTGCTCCACGCGTCCGGACATCGAGCCGACGCCCGCGGTCCAGGAGGCGGCGGTGGCCGAGGTCAGCAACATCGTCATCAACGCCATCGCCAACGGCTTGGCCGACCGCTGCGGCATGGCCTTCATCCTTTCCGCTCCCAAAATGTCCCGGGGCGCCCGCGCCGATATCATCCGGGAGGCCTTCGGCGAGTTCAAGCCCTCCGGGAAGATATTCAGCGTTTATATCCATATGGGGTCCAAGGAGCTTTCGGCCGACTGCACCCTGATGGTCATGCTCGACGACATCATCGTCAATTACGTCCTCAACGCCATCGACCGCTGAGGCATGGCGTCCCGAATACTGCTCTTCGATATCGACGGCACCCTGGTGCGCGCGGGCGGGGCCGGCCGCAAGGCGCTCAATGACGCCGTCCGGCGGCTGTACGGAAAAGACGAGGTGTGCAGCGAGTTTTCCCTGGCCGGCCGCACCGATCTCTGGAACTTCACGACCGCCTGCCGGCTGGCCGCGGGGCGCCGCCCCGGCGCGCGCGCGGTGGAGC
>JAQUMZ010000255.1 GCA_028717865.1 Elusimicrobiota bacterium
GGAGGCGCCCAGGCCATCGCCCAAATGGGCGCTCCCATCCGGTACGTGGAGGTCTACGACCCCATGGGCAGCACCTGGACCTTGGCGGGTGACCTCTCGCGCGCCCGGGCCTACCACACGGTGACCTTGGCCTCCGACGGCGCGCTCTATATCGTCGGCGGCTACGACGGGTCCGCTTACCAGAGCAACATGGAGAAAACGTCCTACAACGGCACTCCCGATCTCTACACCAGCGGCGGCTATCCGAACATCCGCCAAGCCAGCATGACCGCGGTCGACGCCGAGCTCTTCGACCGGTCGGGCTGGCTGACCGCCAAGGGCTTCAACTTCCAGGGCGTCACGGAGGCCGCCGGCGGCGGCGCGGGCAGCGCCGACTCCGATCACACCCATCCCCGGCTGGTCCTGCAGGCCGTGGCGGGCTCGGGCGGGGGGGCCTCTCAAGGCGACTCGGGCTATCTGCTCGACCTGACCACCAAGATATACCAGAACTCGGCGGCCAACCTTTGGATGAAAACCGACTCGTCCGTGACGGTCCAGCTGCCCCCCGGCGTCGAGCTGCCTTACGGCTGGTATCACGTGCGAGCCGGGGCCAACGACCAACTCTCGAAGAGCCGCCTGGCGCACGCCGGCCCGCCCCTGCCGTCCTCGCCCGTCGCCGACGCCACGGGGACCGTCCTGGGCATCAGTTCGATCAACTTCACCTGGTCCGCCCCGGGCGCGGGCAGTTGGGACGGCTACAACATATACTCGTCCTCCACATCCATGTGGCTGGCTTTCACCACCGATACCAAGCTCACCTTGACCGGCCTCAAGCCCAGCACCACCCAGCATATCCTGATCGCCCCGTTCACGCTCTCCGGAGACGGGCCCCTGACCGGCCCCCCGACCTTCTACACCCGCCCCGACCAGCCCCTGGACCTGGCGGTCAGCTCGGCGACCTCCGCGGAGCTGGTGCTGAGCTGGAACGCCCACGACAACGGCGCGGGCACGATCTACGAGATCACCCAATCCACGGACGACTTCGCGACCGACGTCTCCACGCCCTATCCGATGCTGGCCAGGCTGACCACGACCCACGCCTTGATCGCCCTGCTCAACCCCAACTACGAGTATTACTTCCGCGTCCGCGCGTTCAATCTGGCGAGCGTCGCCTCGGATTACAGCGACACCGTCTCCACCCAGACCCGCGTCATCGCCTCCGTGCCGACGCCCATCGTCCACAGCTCCTCCTGGCTGCAGTGGACCTGGCCCGCGTCCGCGGGGGCCTTGCGCTACTACGTCTACAACGCCACCAGCGGACTGCGCCACGCGGAGGTCAACACTCCCACCTGGAACGACACGGACCTGCTGCCCAACTCCATCCATTCCGTCATGATCAGCGTCGTCAACGCCGCCGGCGAAGGGCCCCTGTCCGCCTCGGCCACGGCCTACACGCACGCCGAGATCCCGGGCAAGGGCGGCCCGGGAGTCTGGTCATCCAGCGTCAGCATCTCCGCGTCCTGGGACCAAGGCCGCAACCCCGTGGGAACGGCCTACCAACTGCGCATAACCTCCCGAAGCGCGACCGGAGCCCTCGGCACGAGTTCGGCGACCGTCGTCTCCGAGGTGCTGGGCGTTCCCATGACGGCGACGATCTCGGAGTTGCCGCCCTCGGAGCTTTACAAAATAGACGTGCGCGCCTTCAACAACGACCCCGAAGGCGCTCCAGACAAGCCCACCGACTGGTTCTCCCTCTCCCCCAGCAGCGTGGCCACCTTCCCGGACGACCCCAAGGACATGGCCGTGGTCCAATCCGGGCCCGATTACCTCACCGTAGCCTGGGACAACGGCCGCGACAGCTCGTCGAGCACCTACGAGGTCACCTATACCAGCGAGGACGTCGTCACCCATCCGGAATACTGGGAGACCCGGACCTCCACGTCGCTGTATTTCGCCGACGCCAAATCCCTCGGTATCTGGACGATCACCGGACTGCTGACGTCGGTGAACTACCACGTCCGCGTCCGGGCGTCCAACCCCCTGGGCCAATTGACCGGCTATACCGCCTCCACCAACAGCTTCACCAACGCCGGCGGCGCCCCGCTGGGCTCGATCGCCGGGATCCTGAGCGCGGACAGGACCAGCGTGGTCAGCGGCACGGTGGACAATCCCAACGACGCCCGCCGCGTGCTGCTGCGCAGCCCGGGCGGGGCGTTCCCATCGGACACCACGGTCACCATCTCCACCTATTCGCCGGGAGCGGGGCTTTGCGGCGGCTCCACGGCCAGGGCTTATTCCGTGTCCGTCTCGCCCGCCATGCAGCCGGTGGTGCCCCTTTTCTTCACCGTCTATTACGCCGACGTCGACGTGGCCGGCAAGGACCTGGCGCGCCTGGCCATGATGCGCTACGACCCCGCGTCCAACAAATGCGTGCCCCTGGCCACCACGGTGGACCGGACCAACAAGACGGTCACGGCCCAGCTCAACCACCTCTCGGTCTTTCAGATCGACGAATGGCGCCCCGCCGCCACGCCCGCCGCCGCCCGGGTATATCCCAACCCCTTCTACGCCGCCCACGACGGCTTCGTGACCTTCGACACCATTCCCGCCTCGGCGCGGCTGCGGATATTCACCCTGCGCGGAGAGATGCTCCTGGATCAACGCGCCAACGCTTCCGGCATCGTGGTCTGGCCGGGCACCAACCGCGGCGGCCGGCCCGTGGCCAGCGGCGTCTACCTGGCCGTGATCGAGGGCGGCGGCCAGAAGAAAATCCTCAAGGTGGCGGTAATCCGATGAGAACAGGAGGCCTCGCCCGCGCCGCCGCCCGCGCCGTTCTCGGCGCTGGCCTGGCCGCCTCGGCCGCGGCCGGGGACTTCGCCACCACCGCGGCCGGCACGACCGGCTCCGAGTTCCTGCTCTTCGACCTCGGCGCCCGCGGCATCGCCATGGGCGGCGCCTTCAGCGCGGTCACCGACGACGCGTACTCCCTCTATTGGAACCCCGCCGGACTGGCGAAAATACCGCGGGTGTCGGCGAGCTTCATGTACAGCCGCTACGTCCAGGACATCTCCTACCAATCCGCCGCCTACGCCCAGCGGCTCACCGACACATCCGTGGCCGGGGGGGGGATACGCTACCAGGACCTCGGCTCCATCCCGCGCACGGACATCTCGGCCAACGACCTCGGGACCTTCCATCCCCGGAACTACGTCGTGGAGCTGGGCTGGGGGCAGACGGTCTATGACCTCTCGGACGCCGAGGTCGACATCGATATCGGCGTAACCGCGCGCTGGCTGCATTCCCAGATCATCGAACAGGCCGACGGTTACGCGGGCGACCTGGGCGTGCAGGCCCGGTTCTTCAGCGCCCGCGTCCCGTACGACCTGTCCGCAGTAGTGCAGAACCTGGGCCGCGGCCAGAAGTTCGACCAGACCCGCGATTCCATGCCCATGCGCGCCAAATTCGGCGGGGCCCTGCGCCCGGTCCGCGGCCTGATCCTGGCCGCCGACGCGGGCATCCCCATCAACAACGCTCCCGGCGGCAGCCTGGGCTTGGAGTACGGCTGGCAGGTCCAGCGCGAGCTCAAGGCCAGCGTGCGCGGCGGCTTCAACAGCCTCACCATGAAGGACCTGGGGGTCGCCTCCGGGTTGAATTTCGGCTTCGGCCTGGCGGTGGCGGATTTCTCATTCGACTACGCCTTCGCGCCCCTCGGCGTGCTCGGCGCATCCGTGCATCGCTTCTCCGTCAGCTTCAACCTGCCCGCCAAGGTCTCGCGCCGCTACCGGGACCGATGACCGGATGGACTCGATGACGAACGAACCCGAGCCCCCCGAGCCGCCCGCGGCACCCCATCCGCCGCCTCCGGAACTGATCCGCCCCGCCGCGGCCCAGGGCCTGCTGGCCCAGCAGGACGCCTTGCGCTCCGAAGTGGAAGCCAGCCTGAAGACCCTGCGCGAGCAGCTGCGCGCGGAGAAATCCGAGAAGGAGACGGAGGAGGAGAAGTCCCGCTCGCGGGGCCGCATCGACGCCCTGGAAAAACGTCTAGACGAGATGCCCCAGGCCTGGGCCGGGCTGCTCAAGGACGCCATCGTCCAGCGCGACGCCACGGCCGGCTCCGAGCTCAACGCCGTCCTGGGCGGCCTGCGCGAGCTCCAGACCCGGCTTGCGGAATGGCGCGGCGACGTGGCCGGGCTGCCGGAGACGCAAGCGACCCTGCGCGCCCTGGCGCGGGACCTCCCCCGGCACGATCAGAGCCTCCGGCAAGGGCTGGAGGAGCGGCTGGACGCCTTCGCCGGGAAGGTCGACGACAAGCTCGCGCAATTCGAGCGGCAGCGCGCCTTGGAGGCGCAGCGCCAGGAAACGCGGCTCTCGGAGCTGGGGCGCGAACGCGCGGCCCTGCAAAAACTGGCGGAAGAGCAGAACCACGCCGTCCGGCTGGAGCAGTTGCAGGAACGCGCGGTCCGGGAAAAGGTCCTCGACGACAAAATAGCGCGGCTCTCGCTCCAGCTCGAGGCCGTGGCCGCCGAACAGAGCCAAGCCGCGCAGGCGGGCTCGGCGCTCAAGGGCGAGCTGGCCAAGATGACGGCGATTCTCGCCACGCCCCCCAAGGCCAAGGACCAGATCATCGCGGAGCTGGAGCGCGAGAAGTCC
>JAQUMZ010000256.1 GCA_028717865.1 Elusimicrobiota bacterium
GAAATGGGAGTTCGCGCGCGCGGTCTCCGGACCCGGGAAATACGTCATCTGCAACGGAGACGAGGGCGATCCCGGCGCGTTCATGGACCGGAGCGTGCTGGAGAGCGATCCGCACGCGGTGCTGGAGGGCCTCATGATCGCGGGCTACGCGGTCGGCGCCGGCAGCGGGGTGTTTTACGTGCGCGCCGAGTATCCCCTGGCCGTCCAGCGCGTCAACCGGGCCATCGCGCAGGCCGAGGCGAAGGGCCTGCTGGGCAAGAACATCCTGGGCAGCGGGTTCTCCTTTTGCGCCAGCCTGAAGGAAGGCGCCGGCGCCTTCGTGTGCGGCGAGGAGACGGCCCTGATCGCCTCGGTGGAGGGCCGGCGCGGCATGCCGCGCGTGCGCCCCCCCTACCCGGTGGTTTCGGGAATATTCGGCCATTCCACCACGATCAACAACGTCGAGACCCTGGCCTGCGTGCCGTGGATCGCGACCAACGGCGCCGCCGCCTTCGCGGCCCATGGGACCGAGAAGAGCAAGGGCTCGAAGGTATTCGCCCTCGCGGGCAAGATCCGGCGCGGGGGCTTGGTCGAGGTCCCCATGGGCATGACCCTGCGCCAGGTCGTCGAGGAGGTCGGCGGCGGCGTGCCCGGCGGGCGCAAGGTCAAGGCGGTGCAGATGGGCGGCCCTTCCGGCGGCTGCATCCCGGAAAGCCTTTTCGACACCCCCATCGATTACGATTCGCTCAACGCCACCGGCGCCATCATGGGTTCGGGCGGGATGGTGGTCATGGACGAGACCACCTGCATGGTCGACGTCGCTCGATTCTTCCTCAAGTTCACGCAGAACGAGTCGTGCGGCAAGTGCACCTTCTGCCGCGTCGGCACCAAGCGCATGCTGGAGATCCTCGAGCGCATATGCGCGGGGGCGGGCCGGCCGGAGGATATCGACCGGCTCCAGGAACTGGGCCAGGCCATCAAGAAGGCCTCGCTGTGCGGGCTGGGCCAAACCGCGCCCAATCCGGTGCTTACCACCCTGCGCTATTTCGCCGGCGAGTATCAGGCGCACATCGAGGCCAAGCGCTGCCCGGCCGGGGTCTGCAAGGCGCTCATCCGCTACGAGATCGACGCCGCCAAGTGCACCGGCTGCACCCTGTGCAAACGGCGCTGCCCGACCGGAGCGATCGCGGGTGAAACTAAGAAGCCCCACGCCATTTCCGCCGGCAAGTGCATCAAGTGCGGGGTCTGCCGCGACGTCTGCAACTTCGGCGCCGTGGCCGTCAGGTCCGGGCCGGCCGCCGTCGTCCGGGAGGGGGCATGAGCATGGAGCCTCGCGGGGACGCCGTCGGCTTGGAGCTCGACGGGCGCCGGGTCGAGGCGCGCGCCGGCGAGACGATACTGCAGCTGGCCCGCCGGCTCGGCGTGGAAATCCCGGCCCTGTGCTACGATCCGCGCCTGCCCCCCTACGCCTCCTGCTTCGTATGCATAGTGGAAGTGGAGGGCCGGCGGGGCGTGGTGCCGGCCTGCGCCACCAAGTGCGAGCCGAACCTGGTCGTGCGGACCCGCACCGACAACATCGTCAAGCTGCGCCGCATGGCCCTGGAACTGCTGCTGTCCAACCATCACGGCGACTGCGTCGCGCCCTGCGTCATGGCCTGCCCCGCGGGTGTCGACGTGCGTTCTTATCTGGCGGAGGCGGCCCAGGGCCGCTATGATCGGGCCCTGCGCATCATCAAGGAGCGCAATCCCTTCCCTTCGGTGTGCGGGCGCATCTGCCCCCACCGCTGCGAGGACGCCTGCCGCCGCCACCTGGTCGACGAGCCGGTCGCCATAAACCTGGTCAAGCGCTTCGTGGCCGACCTGGACCGCGCCTCCGGCCGGCCTTGGCGGCCGGAGCCGGTGGCGCGCAACGGCAAGACCGTGGCCGTAGTCGGCGGCGGTCCCGGCGGCCTGAGCGCGGCCTACACCCTGGCGCGCCTGGGCTACGAGGCCACGGTGTTCGAGGCCATGCCCAAGGCCGGCGGCATGCTGCGCTACGGCGTGCCCGATTACCGCCTGCCGCAGGACGTGCTGGACGACGAAATCGGCCAGATCGTGGACTTGGGCGTGCGGCTGGAATGCGGAAAGGCCTGGGGCCGGGACTTTCACCTCGACGACCTGCGGCGGCAGGGCTTCTGCGCGATCGTCGTGGCGATCGGGGCCTGGGCGGGTTCGGCCCTGGAGGTGGAGGGAGAGGACCGCCCCGGCGTGCTTTCCGGCATCGCCTTCCTGGCCCAGGCGGCCAAGGGCGAGGCGGCGGCCCTGGGCGAGCGGGTGGCGGTCGTGGGCGGCGGCAATACCGCCGTGGACGCGGCCCGCACCGCCCTGCGCCTGGGTTCGCGAGAGGTGTGCATAGTCTATCGCCGCTCCCGCCAGGAGATGCCGGCCCACCCGGAGGAAATACGCGAAGCCGAGGAGGAGGGCGTGAAGTTCCACTTCCTCACCGCGCCGACCGGTTTCTCGGGCCAGGACCGGGTCCGCGGACTGCGCGGCATCAGGATGCGGCTCGGCGAGCCGGACCGGTCGGGGCGCCGCCGGCCCGTGCCCGTGCCCGGCTCGGAGTTCGAGATGGCGGTGGATTCGGTCATCGCGGCCATCGGCCAGAAGGTCCATTGGGGGGGCTTCGCCGCCGACGGCTTGGAGCTCACGAAATGGGGGACGGTGGCGGCCGACGAAGCCACCTTGCGCGCCAGCCAGCCCGACGTCTACGCCGTGGGCGACTGCTGCACGGGCCCGGCCACGGCCATCGAGGCCATCGCGGCCGGACGCCGCGCCGCCTTGGCCCTGCACGGCGGGGCGGCGGCGGCCAAGTCCGGGCTTTTGGCCCATCCCTTCAACGTGACCAAGGGGCGCTGGCAGGACCTCGACGCCCAGGAATATGCGGGACTGCCCAAATCCGGGCGAACCCGCGCCCCGGCGCGCAACGCCGCCGCGCGCGCGGGCAGCTTCGCGGAGGTGCAGTCCGCGATTTCGGGCGCGCAGGCCGAGGCGGAGGGCAAGCGCTGCCTGCTCTGCGGCTGCCAGGAGGTCTCCAGCTGCCTGGTGCGCCGCTACGCCGCCGAGTACGGGGCCGCCGGCGAGGCCTATCCCGGGGAGAAGAACGCCCCGGGGGGCGGCCTTGAGCATCCTTACATCGTCCGCGACCCCCAGAAGTGCATTTTGTGCGGCCGCTGCGTGCGGGTCTGCTCGGAGCTGCAAGGGGTGGGGGCCGTCGGGCTGGTCGGCCGCGGCTTCGTCACCCAGGTGACGCCCGCCTTCAACGAGAGCCTGCCCGCGGTCCGCTGCAAGTCCTGCGGGCAATGCATAGCGACCTGCCCCGCCGGCGCCTTGCGGGCGCGCCTGGCCGAGGAGCGCGCGGCGGCCTGGCGGGCCGAGGAAGCGGAGGCCGTCTGCCCTTATTGCGGGACGGGCTGCGTTTTGAAGGTCGGGATATGCGGCGGGGTCCCGGCGCGCCTGCACCACAAGATGGGCGAAGGCGCCGGGGAAGCCTTGGTCTGTGCCCGGGGCTTCACGGGGCTGGACGTCATGTCGGGCGCCGACCGCCTGCGCGAACCCATGATCAAGGAGCGGGGGAACTGGCGGCCGGCTCCCTGGGCGGAGGCCCTCAAGACGGCGGCCGAGGGGCTGTCCAGGGCCGCGCGGGAGAAAGGCGGCCGGGCGGCGGCCGTGCTGGCTTCGCCCCGCCTGACCAACGAGGCGCAATACCTTCTGCAGAAGATCGGCCGGGCCGCGCTGGGCACCAACCATATCGGCGGCCTGGGCATCGGGGGCGAATGCGACATCCTGGCCCGAGCCTTCGGCGCCAACGTCTCGACCGCCACGCGCGAGGACATCCCCGCCAGCGACCTGATCCTGACCGTGGGCTTCGATCCCGAGGCGGATTATCCGTCGCTGGCCGCCATGCTGCGCGCTGCCGCCGCCTCCGGAGTCAAGCTGCACGTCTACCACCGGCGCGCCACCGGTCTCGACCGCGCCGCCACACGAACCTTGCGCATCGGCTATCCGGATACCTACGCCGTCTTGGAGTCTTGGCTGGCCCAAATGCTGGAGGCCAAGGCCGAGGACGCCCCTTGGCTGGCGGCCCGCGCCCGGGGCCTGGACGACCTGCGCCGGGAACTCGCGTCGGCGCGGCCCGCGGCGCCGGCGGCCTGGCTCAAGCCGGAAAGGCTCCAGCGTCTGCGCGACGAGCTTTTCGCCGCGCGGCGGCCCCTCATCGTGGTGGACAGCGCGAGCATCCGCGACGCCGAACTGGCCGTGCTGGCGGATTTGCTGCTGCTCAAGGGCGCGGTGGGCCGGGCGGGATGCGGCCTCCTGCTTTTGCGCGGGACCAGCAACGCGCAGGGGGCCCTCGATTTCGGCGTGGACGGCCGCTGGCTGCCCGGCTACGAGCCCGTGACCGACGGCGGGGCGCGCAAGGCCTTGGAAACGCTCTGGGGCCGGCCCGTGCCGGAGTGGGCGGGCCTGCCCACCGCCGGCATCCTGGCCTCGGCCGCGGCCGGCTCCCTGGCCGCGGTCCTTTCCTGGGGCGACAACGGCCTCGGCGAGCGGCCCTGGCCCGGGGTGTTCGCGGTCGGCGGGGA
>JAQUMZ010000257.1 GCA_028717865.1 Elusimicrobiota bacterium
CCTCGCCGTCGCGGATGGCGTCGATGGTCTGGCGCGCCTCGGCGAGTTGGGCGCGCGCCTCGGCCAGCTGGGCGCGGACCGCGGCAAGCCGAGCCGCTTGGTCCCGGCGCTGGCGCCGCTTCGGACTCATCCTTCTTCGCTTATGGCTTGCGCGCTCTTAGGTCCAACCCCACCAGGAGCTTTTCTTCCAGGGCCATGTTGCCGATGATCTTGCGCAGCGGCAGGGGCAGCTTCCTGATCAGGGTCGGAGCGGCGATGATCTGTTCGCCCTTGGCTAGAGTGGGCTGCTGGTAGATGTCGATCACTTGGAGATCGCAGCGGCCGGACAAGTGCTTGTCGCAAAGAGCCTTGACATGGCGGATGGCCTCGTCCGAGCGCGGCGTCATGCCCGCGACATAGAGGCGCAGGACGTAATTCTGCCTGGCTCGCTTCTTCTCGGCCAGCTCCAGCTCTTTAGCGGCGCGCAGGGGCCCGCGTTTGGTCCTTTTTGCCATATTCAGCCTTCGCCGCCGGCGCGAGGCCGCAGGTCCAGCCCGACCAGCACGCGGACGGTGTTCGACAGGTCGCCGATGATCTTGCGCACCGGAACGGGCAGCTTGCGCACCAAGGTGGGAATGGCCAGAATCTGGTCGCCCTTGGCGAGCTGCGGGTTGCGCAGAAGATCGATCACTTCGATCTGGTAGCGCCCCGGCAGGTTCTCGTCGCAGAGCTTCTTGAGGTTGGCGAAGGCGGCCACGCTCTTGGGCGTCTGGCCCGCGACATAGAGCCGCAGGGACCAGACTTCCCGCTGGTGGCCCCCGGCGCTCGCGGCCGCTCGTCTATCGGAGTCCTTGATTGCCCGCATATCCCCGCCCCGCTTAGTCCACGCCGCGAGCGCGGGCCATTTCCTGGCGCTCCTGCGTCAAGGCCGCAAGGCGGCCCTGCTCGGCTAGTTTGCCCAGTTCGGCCTCTTGCGCCAAGCCGGCCAGCTTGACGCGCAGGGCTTCCATCTGGGCGCGCGTCGAAGCCGCCTCCTGCGCGCTCAGCCGCTTCTTGCGCGCGGCCTCATTGGCCGCGCCCGCGGCCCGCGCCTGGTCGGCCGCGATCTGGTTCATCCTGGCCGTGCCCGTATAGACGCCGCCGGTCCCGGTGTAGACGTCCACCAACTGAATGCCTTTGTCGGAGAGGACGAACTCGCGCATCTGGTTGGAGTGCGCCATGCCCCGGCTCTTGAGGATGTAGAGGACGCGGTTGCGCTCCGAGGCGGACTCGATCATGCGCAGAAGCAGCCAGGTGTCCATCAGGGAGCTGATGCCCACTTCGCTTTGCTCGAAAGCCTCTCCGCCGGGGGTGAGGCTGGTGAACAGCGCGGTGATGCCTTGGTTCTTGAGATAGTCGATGATCCGCGTCAACATCGCCTTGATCTCCTCCGTGCTGCCGATGGAGGTCAAGTTGGTCACCGGGTCCATGACCAGGGCGGCGGGCTTGAACTGCGTGACCAGCTTGTGGATGCTGACCAGGTGCTGCTCCAGGCCATGGAAAGTCGAGCGCATGGAGCGAAATTCCAGCAGGCCTTTGCGCACGTGCTTGCCCAGGTCCATGCCGATCGAGCCCATGTTGCGCAGGATCTGGCCCGGAGCTTCTTCAAAGGATAGATAGAGAGTTCTTCGGCCTCGGCTGCACACGCTGTCGCTGAAGGCGGCCGCCATCGAGCTCTTGCCCGCGCCCGCCGTACCGCTGACCAATATGCTGCTGCCTTTGTAGTAGCCCTTGCCGCCGAGCATGGTGTCCAGGCGCTTGATGCCGGATGAGACCCGCTCGCTGCTGACCGGATAGTCCAGGCCCAAGGCGCTCAGGGGCAGGATGGAGAGCCCCGACTCGTCGATCATGGTCGGGTACTCGCTGGTGCCGTGAGCGGAGCCGCGATACTTGATCACGCGCAGCCGGCGCGTGGCTACCTGGTTGACCACGCGATGGTCCAGGGAGATCACGCAGTCGCTGACATACTCCTCAAGACCGTGGCGCGTGAGGCTTTGGCGGCCCTGCTCGGCGGTGATGACGGCGGTCAGGCCCTGGTCCTTGAGCCAGCGGAAAAGCCGGCGCAGCTCCGCCCGCAGTATGTTCTCGTTGGGAAGGCCGGCAAAAAGCGACTCCAGGCTGTCGAGCACGATACGCTTGGCGCCGATCTGCTTCTTGGCGCAGGAGATGCGCACGAAAAGTCCTTCCAGGTCATACTCGCCCGTCTCCTGGATCTCGCTGCGCTCCACGCGCACATGGTCTATGGCCAACAGGTTGCGCTTCTGAAGATCGGCGAGGTCGAAGCCCAAGGAGGCCACGTTTTCGGTCAATTCCTTTTCATTTTCCTCGAAGGACATGAAGATGCCCGGTTCGTTGAAGTCCCTGATGCCCCGCACGATGAATTCCATGCCCAGCAGGGTCTTGCCGCAGCCGGCCGCGCCGCAGATCAAGGTGGGCCGGCCGCGCGGCAAGCCGCCGTTCGTGACTTCGTCCAGGCCGCGGATGCCGGTCGGGCACTTCCTTAGATCGCGAAGAGATTTGCTGCGAGAGTCTCCATGCGTCACGGTAAGCCTCCTCTCAGCCCACGAAGACGGGAATGACTGTAGGGCTGAGTATACAACAATTCGTCCTGTCGCAAAAACATCGGCAGGTTCCAGAGCATGCGGAGAGGCTGACGGCCTTGCGAAAGTCAGGATTGTCGTCGCAACGGGAGACGATGCTGCATATATCGCCGGCCAGGATGCGGATATCGAGAAGGAACGGCTTGCGCCCTTGGTGCTGCGGACCGGCATTCTAATCCGCTTCGATGACCCGGGCGATGGCGAGATGCTCGCTCTGATAGGACAAATTCAAGCTGCGACGGCAAGGTCGAACGCCGGCATCCGGTTCGGTCACCTCTTGCTGACGGCGGGTTCGTAACTCCCCGGTACGGATCTGGCCGCGATGGCAAGCCGATTCCATGCGTTGATCGTGGCCACGAGCAGGGTCAAATCCGCGAGCTCCTTTTCGCTGAATTGACGGCGGGCCTTCTGGTAGATCGCGTCGGGCGCATGCGTGCCCTTGATCTCGGTCACGGCCTCGGTCCAGGCGATGGCGCAGCGCTCCCGCTCGGAGTAGTACGGCGATTCCTCCCATGCGTCGAGGCCGTAGAGGCGCGGCTCGCCCTCGCCTAAGGCGCGCAGGTCCTTCCAGTGCATGTCGATGCAGTAGGCGCAGCCGTTGATTTGCGAGGCGCGCAGCTTGACCAGGTGCATAAGGCCTGGTTCCAGCCCGCACTTGCGGAGATATTCCTCGCAAGCGAGGAGGGCCTGCTGGACGCCCGGCGCCGCTTTGCGGTAATCGAAACGTGGTTCCACGACTTCCTCCCGGACGGGCAGGGGCCCGAATCAAGCGTCTATGGACACATCCGTCTTTGGGACCGCGACACACGCCAAGATCATGTTCTGGGCCCGGTCTTCGTCCTGCAGCCCTTCCGCGCATCCCAGAATGCTGGCGAACTTGACGTCTCACTCAGGCGTTTTGTCCGACTTGACGAATTTGATTGCCAATCGGCGCTCTCGGCCGGCTCCAGTGATCGGCCTCGCTCAAGTGAACCGGATATAGGGTTGGGCCATGACCCTGTCAGTGACTTCGTCGATGACCGGAGTTTCCCACTCCGGCTTGCATCCGGATACCGTCTCATTGTCGATCTTGAGTCGCTCCATGGTGTTGCCTCCGGTTGCGGGGTCAAAAAGCGAGATTACCAGGCCATGCTCAAAGCGCGGTCAAACCCCGGGAACCAAACGTCCGAAGCTTGGCGCCCGATTCCACGGTCCCTTCCAAACCCGGGTGTTCCATCCATCCCTAGGCCTCCAGCCGGAAGTAATCGATCCGCATGGCTTGGCGCACCGCGCCCAGAGTCCGGTGCGCCGCCTCCCGGCCCCGGGCCGTGCCTTCCCTCAGGATCGCCTGGATCCGGCCGGAGTTCTCCTGGTACTCCCGCCGGCGCTGGCGCATGGGCTCCAGCAGGGCGTTGAGCACCTCGGCCAAGCGCTGTTTGACCTCGACATCACCGACGCTGCCGCGCTCATAGCGCAGCTTCAATTCCCGGACTTCCGCCGGGTCCGGGTTGAAGACGTCGTGGAAGGTGAAAACGGGATTTCCTTGCACGTGGCCCGGGTCGGTGGCGTGGATTCGGGTCGGATCCGTATACATGCTCATGACCTTGCGGCGCACCTCATCCGGCGGATCGCAGAGGTTGATGGCGTTGCTGAGCGACTTGCTCATCTTTTGTCGTCCGTCCGTCCCCGGCAGGCGGGGGCATCCTGACAAAAGCGCCTCCGGCAGGATAAGCGTCTCGCCATAGAGCCGGTTGAATCGCCTGACGATCTCGCGCGCCTGCTCGATCATGGGGAGCTGGTCTTCTCCGACCGGGACGACGTCGGCACTGAAGGCGGCGATGTCGGCGGCTTGGCTGACCGGATAGGAGATGAATCCCAGCGGTGCCCCCTCCGGGAACCTCCGCGAGCGCAGTTCCTCCTTGACGGTCGGATTCATCCGTACCCGTTGGAGGGAGACCAGGTTCATGAAATACAGGGTCAGCTCCGCGAGT
>JAQUMZ010000258.1 GCA_028717865.1 Elusimicrobiota bacterium
CAGGAAGGCGCCGCGACCCTTTCCCGGGAAGGCCTCGTGCTCTACGGCAACGCGCGCTTGGCGCAGATGCTCAAGCTGCCCATGGAAAAGGTCATCGCGAACCCCGTCGGCTCGTTTTTCATGCCGGCCAGCGCGCGACGCCTCGGGGGCCTGCTCAAGAGAGCGCGGAAGTTCAGCGCGGAACTCGAGCTTCGGGCCGACGGCGGCTCCTCGCTGGCCGTCAAAGTTTCCGGCGCCTGGACCGGCGCCGGGCGGGAACGCATGGCTTGCCTGGTGGTCACGGACCTAAGCGACGTTCACGCCGTAGCCGCGGCTCGGCTGCGCGTGACCTTGGCCAGCATAGGCGACGCGGTATTGGCCACGGACGCGGAAGGCACGGTAACTTTCATCAATCCGATCGCCGCGGCTCTCACGGGCTGGGACGAATCCGAGGCCTTGGGCCGGCCGGCACGGGAGGTTCTCCGGCTCATCAACGAGAAGACCCGCAAGCCTTGCGCCGATATCGTGGCCGGCGTCTTGCGCCGCAAACGCACGCTGGCCATGGCCAGCCATGCGGCCTTGATCTCCCGCGACGGCCGCGAGGTCCCGGTGGCGGACAGCGCCGCCCCCATCTTGGACGCGGCGGGACGCCTCCATGGCGCGGTGCTGGTGTTTCGCGACGTGACCGCCAAGCGCCGCGCCGCGGATGAGTTGAAACTCACCACCGAACGGTTCCGGATCCTGACGGAGAACCTCGCCTCCGGCGTGGCGCTGATCGACGACGCCGGCCGGTTCGTCATCGTCAATCCCGCATTCCTCGAGATATTCGAGCTGCCCAAGCGGTCCGACATCAGGAACGTCAACGATCGCAATTGGGCGGACTGGAAAGTCTTTGAAGAAAGCGGGGCGCTTTTGGACGTCGACGAGCATCCCGTCCGCAAAGCGGCGCGGACCGGAGAGGCCGTCCGCAATAGATTGGTGGGCGTTCGCGCGCCTGCGAGCCCGCGCTTGAAGTGGCTGCTCATCAGCGCCGAACCGACGTTCAAGGCGGACGGCAAGCTCGACGCGATTATCTGCGCATATCAGGATATCACGGCGCACAAAGAGCTGCAGGATTTGCTCCGCCGCAGCGAGCAGGACCGCAAGATCGAGGCAGCCCAACTCGCCGAGCGGCAGATGCTTTTGGACGTCATGGAGACCCTTCCGGTGATCATCACGCTGCTGCGGCCCGACCACCGGCTCGAATGGGCCAATCGCGCCTATCGCGACGCGTGGGGCGACAACGTCGGAAAGCTCTGTTTCGCGGGCCAGTTCGGCCGCGACGAACCTTGCGCGCAATGCCAGGCGTTTACCCCGCTCAAGACCGGCGAGCCCCACCATTGGGAACGCACGTTGCCCGACGGCCGGACGTTCGACATCTACGACTTCCCGTTCGCCGACACCGACGGTTCGCGCATGATCCTGGAGATGGACATCGACATCACCGAGCGCAGGAAGGTCGAAGCGGCGCTGCGGGAGCAAATCAAAGAGAAGGCCAGACTGGGCGAGCAGCTGCAGCAGACCCAGAAACTGGAGGCCGTGGGCCTGCTGGCCGGGGGCATCGCCCACGACTTCAACAACATCGTTTCCGCTATCGCGGGCAACAACTACTTCCTGCTCGAAGACCTGCCCAAGGCTAGCCCCTTGCGCGCCTATGCGGAGGAAATCGGCCGGTCCACCGACGTGGCCGCGTCCTTGACCCGCCAACTCCTGGCCATCAGCCGCAAGCAGGTCCTGCAGCCGCGCGTGCTTGACATCAACAGCGTGCTCATCTCCATGTCCAGGATGCTCGGCCGGTTGGTGGGAGAGCACATCAAGGTGGAGATGAAGCCGCATCCCTCCCTGTGGCCGGTGACGATGGACAGCGGGCAGTTGGAGCAGATCATCATGAACCTGGCCATCAACGCCCGCGACGCCATGCGCAAGGGGGGGACGCTGACCTTGGCCACCGCCAACCGGACGATCACGAAGGTCCGCGCGGACTATCCCAAGGCAACGCTGGCTCCCGGCTCCTACGTCTGCTTGGAGGTGCGGGATACGGGCGTAGGCATGGATGCCCCCACCGTGAAGCGCATTTTTGAGCCGTTCTTCACGACCAAAGAGGCCGGCCGCGGCACGGGCCTGGGCTTGGTCGTCGTGGAAAGGATCATCAAGCATTGCCGCGGCAGCATCACGGTGGAGAGCAAACCGGGCCGCGGAAGCGTGTTCAGCATTCTCATCCCCAGCGAGAAGAGCGGGGCCGAGGCCATGATGCCCGGCGATATGCCGAGGCCTGGCCATGCCGGTCATGAATCGGTCCTCGCGGTGGAGGACAATGAAGCATTCCTGCGCATCGTGGAGAGGTCCCTGACCAGGATGGGCTACGCCGTCGCCGCTTTCGGCAATGCCGAGGATGCGCTGGCATATTGGCGGAAGAACCAGTCGAACATCGACCTGTTGCTCACCGACATCGTCCTGCCCGGCATGGACGGGACCGTGCTGGCCCAGCGGCTCAAGGAGCAGCGGCCGGGGCTGAAGGTCATCTACATGTCCGGCTATGCGGGCGAGGTCACTTTGAAAGTCATGGCCGCGGACGATGCCGCCCTCCTGGAGAAGCCCTTCTCCCCCGAGAAGTTGTTGAGCACTATTCGTCAGATTCTAGGGAAACCTTAGGGAAAGACGCCCTGAAGCGCCGCGTCCTTCGCGCGTCAAACAGTCCGTCTGGCGCCGTTGGCGCGGTACATGAGCACATGCACCGCTTCCAGGGTGACCAGGCCTTCCTGGACCATCTCGTCGAGCTTGGGGATCAGCGTCTTGACCTTCTCTTCGGTGTCGACGATTTCGATCAATACCGGCAGGTCGTAGGAAAGCTCCAGGAGCTTGGCCGTGTGAATATGATGCCCGCGGCCGAACCCGAGGCAGCCCCGGATCGTCGTCGCGCCGGCCAGGCCCAGGGCGCGCGCCTCGTCGACAATGGCCTCGTAGAGCGGCTTGCCCTTCCACTTGTCCTGCTCCAAGACGAAGATGCGCAGGAGTTTCTGCTCGCCTTCGAGTTTCATGAAATCCTCCTCAGATTATCGCGCCGAGAAAGGCGCCCAGGCGGAAAAGCACGAATCCCGCTATCGCGCTGCCGAAGAGATTGGCCAGGGCGCGAAGCAGCTCCCCATCGCCGACCAAGCTGGAAGTCTCAAGCATCCAGGTGGAAAACGTCGAATACGCCCCGCAGAAGCCGGTCATCAGAAGGATGCGCGCCTGCGGGCCCAATAGAGCGCGGACCTCGGCCATGCTCTCGAAGATGCCGAGCAGGAGGCACGCGGACAGGTTGACGGCCAGCGTCCCGTAAGGGAATTCGGCGCCGGCGAACGTCGGCACCCACCTGGCCACGAGGTACCGCAGGAAGGTGCCCGCGACGCCTCCTCCCGCGAGCAGCAGCCATTGATTCATGGGTCGACTGAGAATCCCTGGGGCGAAGAATCTTCCCGCATCGTCACCGCGCTCCGGCCGCCGATCCTTTCTCTAAATTGCCGCGCTCGCGCCTCAGCGCAGGGCCGACGGGGCCCCGGACCCGTCACCTTGCCGGACGCATTACACCATTTTTGGGCGGGCTCGTGAAGCGGTTGCGAAGTCGGGCGAAGAAAGATAAGGTATTTTTCAATTTCTTTTGAAGATAAAGTCCGGTTGCTCTTTTCGCCACGCCAGCCGAATCGAATGTATTTAATGCGGTTTTGACTTCGCCCGGGCATACTGGAGGCCTCGCGGCGGGAGGGGGGACGAATGCAATTGGGCATGATCGGCTTGGGGCGCATGGGAGCCAACCTGGTCCGGCGCCTGGCGCGGGGGGGGCATGAATGCGTGGTCTTCGACCGGGACCCGGCCGCGGTGAAGCGGCTCGCGGGGCCCGGAATCCGCGCCGCCGGCTCGCCGGGCGAACTGGCGGCCAAACTCGCCCGGCCGCGCGCCGTCTGGCTCATGCTTCCGGCCGCGGCGACCGGCCGGGCGGTCGAGGAGCTGTCCGGCCACCTGGAGGCCGGCGACATCATCGTAGACGGCGGCAACACCTATTACCGCGACGACATCCGGCGCGCGGGGCGGCTCCGGGGCCGGGGCATCCGCTACGTGGACTGCGGCACCAGCGGCGGCGTCTTCGGACTGGAGCGCGGCTTCTGCCTGATGATCGGCGGCGAGGCCGAGGCGGTGGCGCGTCTGGAGCCGATATTCCAAAGCCTCGCTCCCGGCGTGGAAGCCGCCCCCCGCGCGGCGGGCCGCCGCGGCGCGCCGACGGCGGCCGAGCGGGGCTACCTGCACTGCGGGCCCCACGGCGCGGGGCACTTCGTGAAAATGGTCCACAACGGCATCGAGTACGGCCTGATGGCGGCCTACGCCGAGGGCTTCAACATACTAAAACGCGCCGATGCCGGCTTGCGCAAGGAGGACGCTGACGCCGAGACCGCTCCCCTGCGCGATCCCGAGGCCTATCAATATCGCATCGACATCGGCCAGGTCGCCGAGGTATGGCGCCGGGGCAGCGTGGTGGCATCCTGGCTGCTGGACCTCGCGGCGGCCGCGCTGGCGAAGGATCCGCGGCTGTCC
>JAQUMZ010000259.1 GCA_028717865.1 Elusimicrobiota bacterium
GCCGCAGCCCGTCCACCCCGGCCGCGCGAAGCCTCTTCAAAATAGCCCTGGTGAACAAGGAACCGTTCGTATACAGCTCCACCCGCGCCCCCCTCAGGCCGCGCTTGATCGCGCGCGCCAAGGCCAGGACCCGCGCCGGCTCCAGCAGCGGCTCGCCGCCGGAAAGGCCCACGCTGCGCACCCCGAAGCTCCGCAAAAGCGCCACCGCCTCCTTGATCGAGCCGACCTCCCGGCCGTGCACGGACATATAGGAACCGCGCGCCCTCGGGTTAAAGCAAAAGGAGCAGGCTCGGTTGCACTCCAGCGTCACGGCCAGGTTGCTGCCCCGTCCCTCCAGGCACGGCCGGCAGCCCGCGGGCAGGGAGCGCGTGTAGAAGGTCATGCGCTCCTTCCAGCCCTTGGCCCCGGCCTTGACCGCGCGGGCCGCCAGGGCCAGGCCGCGCACGCCGGCCGGCGCCGAGGCCAGCGGCCGGCGCGCCAGGCCCAGGGCGTAGCGCTCGAAGGCCTCGGAGAGGAATTTTTCGCAAGCCACGGCGGACTGACTATATCAAATAGGAGGGGCTTAGCCGAAAACCGCAGGAATTGATATCATCCCATCATGGCCGAACGCAGCAGCAGCAACATCGCGGTCCTGGCCGTGGCGATGATAGTGGTCTCCGCGGTCGGCGCCGGCCTTTACCACCTGCTGGCCGGCAAGCAGCCCGCCCCGAAGATAGCCGCCTTCGACATCCAGCAGGTAAACGCGCCGCCCCCGGACTCCCAGGCCGAGCCGCAGGCATCGGCTCCCGCCGATTCGACCAACCTCTTCGCGGAGAACAAACCCGCTCCGGCCGCGCCGGCGGCCGCGCCCGAATCGGACCGCGAGCGGCGCTTCATCGCCAAATACGACGGCCTCATCCGGAAATATCAGCAGCGCCTCCACACCATCGTCATGCGCTACCAGAAGAAGCACCCCGTTTGCAAGGAGGTCGACGCGACCTTCGCCTCCATGGACCGCTACATGGCGATCAAGAAGCGTTACGAGTCCGACCGCAATTTCTACCGCTGGGCCCGCGACACCGCGGCCCTGCCCGAGGTCCGTGCTGCGGTGAGCAAATACCTGCGCCGGCCCGAGGCCTGGAAGGTGGCCGTGGACATGTCGATGGAGGCGGTCAAGGAACCCCTGCCGGCTCCGATTTATCAGGAATTCGTGCACGGTCTGGCCACGGACCCCGCCATGCTCGACTTCAGCGAGTTCCTGGCCGGCGGCATCAGGAACAACCTGGGCGTCGCCATACCCGCGCTAGTGGGCAAGGACATCACGGCCTTGCAGCCCATGATGCGCGACCTCACCCTGCTGGACAAGAAAACGCGCTAGGCGCCCTCGCAAGGGCGGTAGCGCGTTTCCCGGCTTCGGCCGGCTCAGCCGCAGCCGCAGCCGCCGCCGCCCTTATCCTCTTCCGGTTGAGGTTGCTGTTGCGTCGTGCTGCCGGTGCCGTTGGTATAGCTAGAGGCGCTCCTGGACACCACGCCCATGGCCGTTATCGCGGCCAGGGCCGAAATCACGACGACGGCGCGCATCACGCTGGTCTTCATCTGGTCCTCCCGAAATGCCCTGCCACGGATACTTCCCAGGGAAGTATACCCCCCCTCCGAAAAAAATCAAGGCTTTGGCCCGGATTTATTCAACATTTTACCTTGGCCGGCGCAGCCGGAAAGACAGCTTGAGGCAGCCCAAGACCACGGCCGCGTCGAAGGCCATGCCGAAGGCCACCCCGAACACCAGCCCGGGCCCTCCCGGGGCCTGGACGTAGTACCGCCAGCAGCCGTTGGTCGTGCCCCAAACGTCGGCAAAGAATACGCTGGCCAGCCCCGCGGCCAGCAACCAGAAGTCCCGCCCGTAATCGGGGCGCACGGCCAGGGCCGCGGCCACGGCCGCCAGCGCTGCGACGGCTTTCGCGGAGTCCAGCTCCGGTCGCAGGAAAAAAGCCGTCATGGAGAACGCGAACGCGGCCAGGAGCCAGTAGCCGAGCCGCCGCGCGCGCAGCCCCAGCGGCCAGCGCCGGGACGCCAGTTCGCCCAGGCGGCCGACCACCAAGGCGCCCAGAGGCCAGGCCGGGACGATCCAAAGTGGCGGCTCTTCCCCGGTATAGTAGGACCACAAGCCGCTGCGCGTGCCCCAGGCCTCGGCGGCCCAGCCCGCGGCCGCGGCCAGCACGGCCACCAGCGCATCGCGCGCGAAATCCGCGCGCACCAGCAGCACGCACCAGGTCATGGCAAGTATGCCGGAGAAAAGCGCCATCTCGCCCAGCCCCCACCAGCGCGCCTCCCCGCCGCGGCCCAGTTGGCGCAGGGTGATGGACCAGGCCTGCCAAAACAAGTCCGCGCGCAGCCAGGCCACGACCGCGAAAATCAAGGCCACGCCCAGACCGTATGCGAGCCGCATCCTCACGCCACCCTCCGCCGGGCCAAGAAATACGCCGCCGCGGCCAGCCCGGCTAAAGCCAGCCATTGGGACGTGCCCAGGCCCCCAAAATTCAAGAGACCGGCCCTGCCGACGCGCAGGAAATCCAACAGGAAGCGCAGCAGGCTGTACGCGGCCACGCCGAGCCAAAAGGACGTCCCCGGCCGCAGCCGGCCGCCATGGACGCGGGGCAGGGCCCAGGAATTAAGAAAGAGGAATATGGCCAGGTCGCCCGCGGCCTCGTAGAGCTGGACCGGGTGCAGGGCCACCCCGAGCCAGGCTATGGGCACCCGGCTGGCGGCATCGGTGAAAACCAGCCCCCAGGAGCCGCCCGAGGGGCGGCCGTAGCAGCAGCCGTTAAGCAGGCAGCCCACGCGCATGATGGCCAAGCCCAGAAGGCCCGCCGCGGCCAGGACGTCGGCGACGCGGCCGAGGTCGAGCCGGCGCCGGCGGCAGACTAGCCCGGCGGCCGCGGCGGCGCCCCAGAACACCCCGAAGAAGGAGCCGCCGAGCAGCCGGCGGGCGCGCAGGGTGCGCTCGACGTTGGCGACGACGCCGGGGCCGTCTAGGACCAAGAACACGGCCGCCGCGCCCAAAAACACCCCGGCCATCATGGCCAGGATCAACTCCCAGAACTCCTCGAGCGAAAGCCCCAGCCTCTCCCGGTGCCGCCGGAAATACAGGTAGGCGGCCAAGGCGCTCAGGCCCGCGAAGGCCGAGGCGCTGCGCATGTCGAAATGGGAAAAGGAAAAAAGGATCGGCCTCACGATTTCCTCCTGCCGGCCAGAGCGAGCAGTGCCAAGGCCAGGACGGCCGTAGGATAGGGCCAGGCCGCGGCGCGGCGGCGCGGCGCGGGCGCCGCGGCCGTGATCCTCGCCGCGGCGAAGCCCCGCTCTCCTCGCTCCACGCGCCGCAAAACGCGGCCGGCCGGATCGACCACGGCGCTTATCCCCGTGTTGGCCGCGCGCAAAAGGTAGAGGCGGTTCTCCACGGC
Source organism: Elusimicrobiota bacterium (assembly GCA_028717865.1). Classification (GTDB taxonomy): domain Bacteria; phylum Elusimicrobiota; class Elusimicrobia; order UBA1565; family UBA9628; genus UBA9628. Next base: position 3,438 of record JAQUMZ010000259.1, read on the forward strand.
GCGCAGGACGCTGAAACGCAGGTGCTGCTCCGGAGCCATGCCCTGGTCGAACCAGGCGTCGTTGGTCTGGTTGACCAAAAAGCCCGCGCCCAATTCGGCGCAGGCCGCGGCCGCCCCGGGCAGCAGATCCTCGTAGCAGACGAGCACTCCGAATTTGGCCTTGCCCGGCAGCTCCAATAGGGTCCGGCGCCGGCCGACGCTCAGGCGCCCCGTCCGAGGGCTGAGCCGCCTGATCCACGACAGGGCGCGCCCGCCGGGGACGTACTCGCCGAAGGGAACCAGGACCATCTTCTCGCTCAAGCCCCAGAACTCGCGCCCGGGCCCGATGAGCAGGGAAACGTTGCGCACGGCCCCGGCCGCGTCGCGGCCCAGGGCGCTGAGCAGCAGCGGCGCGGGCGTGCGCACCTCGCGGCGCAGGGCCTCGGGCAGGGGCCGGCCGTCCCGGATAGGGACCGAGCCCGGCTCGCCGCAGGACACCTCGCCTTCCAGGGTGCTCTCCGGCCACACCACGAGATCGGCCGCCCCGGCGGCCAGGGCCCGCGCCGAAAGCATGTCGTGCAGCGGCATATCCTGGTAGGAGTCCCGCGCCCGGCGGGCGGGCTGGGCGCCCTGGATCAGGCCCACGTCCAGGGACGCGCCGAGCGCGGCCAGCCGGTCGGTCCGGCCCATGGCGAACCGGCCCCACGCCTCGTTGCCCAGGAGCAGCCCCGCGCAGGCCAAGGCGGCCGCCCAACGCCTGGGGGCCTCGGCTTTCGAGAACAGCAGGGCGAAGAGGGCCGCGTTGCAGCAGAGCGCGAGCCACGCCACCCCGCCCGGGCCCAGGACGGACACGAGCTGCACCGTAGGCAGGTGGAAGACCTGCGAGTTGGCCAGCTGGCCCGGGAAGGCCGTGGGATAGAAACCCTCGGCCGCGGCCATGGCCGGCACGAAGGCCAGGGCCAGGCAGGCCGCGGGGTCCCAGCCCCGGGCCCGGGCCAGGCGCTCACCCAGCCAGCGGGCCGCGCCGCAGGCCAGGCCGAACTGCAGCCCGTGCCAGGCGCACAGCGCCGCGAACCAGAAAAAGGCCTCGGGCTGGGGCACGGCCGTGAAGCGCCGCAAGGACTCCATCAGCCAGGGCACCCCGGCCATGGTGCCCGCGGCGCCGAAGA
>JAQUMZ010000260.1 GCA_028717865.1 Elusimicrobiota bacterium
CCAGCGCGGCGACGCGGGAGTCAGCGGCTTTACGCTGCCGGTGCGGCTGGCGGTGCTTCACGCGCACTTCGAGGCGGTGCACCCTTTCTCCGACGGCAACGGCCGCGTAGGCCGCGCGCTGTGGCCTCTGCAGATGGCGTGCTCCGGCCGCACGCCGCTCTACCTCTCCGGATTCGTGGAAACGTATCGCAACGACTACAGCCGCGCGCTCCAGTCGGCGCAGAAGCGCCTTGCCTACGGCGAGCTGGTCGAGTTCATCTGCGAGGCGATCCGCCGCAGCGATTCCGAGGCCGCGGCGTCTCGCGCGGCGATCGAAGGCTTGCCCTCCCGCTGGCGCGCGCGCGCGCGGTTTCGCGAAGGCTCGGCGGCGCTGCGCGCGCTTGAGCTGCTGCAACGCATGCCGATCGTGACCATCGCCGTGCTAGTAGAGGAACTGGGCGTCACGAAGGAGGCGGCGCGCGTGGCGCTCGAGCAACTGGTGGAGCGCGGCGTGGTGCGCAATCGGGGGCGAGTCGGCCGGACCCAGCTATTCGCCGCGGAGGAGCTGATCTCCCTGATTTCCCGGCCCTTCGGCTCGGAGGCGCAGACCGCGCTCGAGAAAGGCCGCGCGCTGCTGCGCAGGCGTTAAGTCCCGTTTCCGTTAGACCCCCCCTGGCGCTGGGGCCTGGACGGCGTGGTATAATGGGTCGGGCCGCAACAGCCCGGCTTAGGAGGTTCGCAGCGGCCGGGAACCCGCCTTCGGCCCGAATTTCAGGCAAAAATCCGGATCCCAAATCGTTGTCAAATTTCTGCCATTTTGGGACCAAAACCGGTGCCAACGGAAGGAAGCCGATGGGAGCCCATGTAACGCTGTTTCTCGACGAGAAACAGCCCAAAAACGGCCTCTCCGCCGAAAATCCCAATACCCCCCTTTTCGTTCTCACACGACAGGGGTCGAGAGGCCGCCGCGGCAGCGGCCTCGCTTCAAGCTTTTGCGGCGTGCCCGGCAATCATCTTGAGGCAATCCAGCCAGGGCAGGGCGCGCACCGTGTGTTTGCCGAACCGGAAGAGTTGGGGTTGCTCGACCCGGCAGGCAAGAACAAGCTCCGCCCCTGGCACGACCTCCGCGAAGGACAATAGCCCCGAGCAGAGGGCGGCCGCGGGGCGCTGGGTGGACTTGATCTCCATGGCCAGCCATGATTTTCCCGGCCTCTGGACGACCAGATCCACCTCCGCTCCGGCCTCCGTTCGATAGAAGCTCAACGCGAGGTCGAGCCGATGATAGGAATTCAAGCGCCTGACTTCGTTTATGAAGAAGTTCTCGAAAAGATCGCCGAACTCCGGGCTGGCGCGTTCCAAGGGGACTTTCAGGGTCTTCTTGAGAGCCCGCAGCACGCCCGTGTCGAAGAAATAGAATTTCGGCTGCTTGGACATCCGCTTGCGCACCGTCTTGGCGAAGGGCTCGAGCCAGAATCCCAGCAAGGTATCCTCGAGAATCTGGAAGTATTCCTGGACGGTCTTGTAGGCGACCCCGACTTCCCGGCCGATATTCGAGGCATTGACGATATGCCCGCTCTCGGCCGCGGCCATGGGCAGGAAACGGATGAAGGCCCCGAGATTGCGGGTCAGGGCTTCGGCCTTGATCTCCGCGTCGAGGTAGGTTTCCACGTAGGCGCGCAGGTCCTCCTCCTTTTCTTCGCCTTGCGCGGCGTAGATCTTCGGCAAGGTCCCGTACGCCAGCGCCTTGTCCAAGACGAAATTCCGGCCCAATTCCTCATGCGTCAAGGGAAACAGCTCCAACGCCCAGGCCCGGCCGCCCAAGAGATTGGCCTTGGCGCGCTTGAGCTTCCTCGCGCTCGACCCGCTCATGATGAACTGGAGACGGCGTCCGAGCGGGGACTCCATGAGATGATGCACGACATCAAGAAGCGCGGGCACGCGCTGAATTTCGTCGAGCACCACGCGCTGGTACTTGCCGTTGCCCGCTTCGATCTCGCGGATGAGCGCCTCCGGCTCGGCGAGGTACTTCTGATGGACCGACGGGTGCAGCAAATCGAGGGACAGGACGTCCTGGCCCGCGAATGTCTGGCGCAGCAGCGTGCTCTTTCCTGTCAGCCGAGGGCCGAAAAGAAAGAAGCTGCGCGCTGCCGGCAGTTTTATGTTCCTAGAGTACATAACTCTATTTTAGGTCGTAAAATAGAAGCAGTCAAGATATTTTCCTTCCGGCTCTTCCGGCCGAGCCCGAACTCAGCCGGCGCAGGCGTCAGCGACTGCGCGCTCGACGCGGGCTCAAGGCGCGCATATCGACGCCGCTTCAGAAGCTCAGGTTGGCGCCCTCGAAAACGGGGATCTGGATGTTGTTTTGCCGGCGCGCCGCCTTTTCGACGCCGGGTTTGAGGAAGTCGTAAAGCGACTTCGCGTCGCGCTTGCCCTCGGCCAGACCCTTGAGCAGGTGGTACGTGAACAGGCCGTGCCCCTCCTCGTCGAGCACGCCCGTGACCTGGTCGCCGCCGGCCGCGGCCAGCACGGCCATATTAGGCGCCAAATTGGCCGAAGTTCGGACGTTGACCAGCGGCCGCGTCCCCTTGGCCAGCACCGAGCGCCCGCCGGCCCCGGAGAAGCAGCAGTCCATGGCCACCAAGACCTGCTTGGCCTTCAACTTGGCCAGATCGCCGTAGAGCTGGCCCAGGGGCAGCCCCTGCGTCTTGATGAACTGCGGCTCGGCCTCCCACGGCACGAGGTAGGCCGACCCGCTCTCGGGATCGGGCGCGCCGTGCCCGGAGAAATAGAAGAACACCCGCGAGTTCGGGGTTGCGTTCTTAGGCAGATAGTCCTCGAGGTAGCTCTTGATGGCGCTTTGGGTCGCGTCCTGGCCGACGAGCGAAATAACGTTCTGTTCCGGTACGCCCAGGGCGGCGAGGTACGCCCGCACGGCCTCGGCGTCGCGCTCGGCGAAGTCGGCCTTGGGCAGGTTCTTGCGATAGTTCTCGACCCCCACGACGAGGGCCCAATCGTCGGGATGCTCCGGAAGCTTGAACGGCGGCGCGTCCAGCCGCGAAGGCCGGCTCGGCGCGGGCTCGGTCCGGGAGGGATTCCGGACGGCGACGGCGTCCGCGGCGGGAGCCGCCTCGGAAGACTCGTACCATGCCGGGGCCGCCTTGGCTGCCGTTCGCTGCCCGCTCGGGGCGGCCCTGCCGTCAAGGACGGCGACGGTCTGGGGATCGCTTAGAAAACGGACGATACATTCGCGCAGCTGCGCCAGTATGCCGTTGGTGTCGAAGATGCTGCGGGGCATGCGGTTGGAGACGCAGGTCTTCTCATATGGGACCCCCCAGGCGTCCTTCTTGGATTGGATCTTGAACGCTATCTGGGCCGTGCCCGTGATCATCGCCGCGTTTCCAAAAGCCAGGCTCTGCACCGCGGCCGTGATCAAAAGGTCGCCGTCCCCCTCGCGGTACCCCGCGGTTTTGAGCTCCGCGACGAGGGCCCGCCGCACCGCCTCGTCGACGGGGATATCCAAGGTTATTCCCGGGAAAACGCGGTTGGGATCCGGGAAACCCAGCTCGTTGCGCACGTCTCCCACGGAAACGGTCGCTCCGCGGTCGAGTCCCGGCCCGGCCGCGGGATATCGGCTGAAGTGGACGGTGGAGCATGCTCCCAGCGCCCAACAAAAACCTACGACGAGCCATTCTCGTCTCTTCATATCGCCTTAGATAATATCACAATGGAAAGAAGACGCGCCGCTACCCGGCCCGGAGATCGCCTCGCTCGGGGAACTTCTTCCCGGCTCAGCTTCGCGACGCGCCCTTCCTGAGCGCTTCCACCAAACGCTTGGCGGCGCTGTCCGCCGCCTCCGTAAGGTTGTCGCCTTGGGCCGTAACGGAACCGGTCCAGAGCACGTCGCCCGTGGCGACGTCGACCAGGCGCGCCGAGAAGCCTATCTTGGCCGGCACGTTGTAGGTCACGGGGATCTGCTCGTTGGTCGTCACCACGTCGTAGTGGCTGATTTCCTGGCGCGTCACGGCGCGGCCCTGGCGATCCTGGCCCTCGACCGTCCGATAGACCGGATCGTAGGACACGTTCTGCGTCGTCTGCAGGTAGGTCTCGGAGCGCTCCGAGACGAATTCCGTGACGCCGCCCATGACCATGGCCTCGACCCCGAGCAAGCGGCCCACGGACTCGGCCGCCTCGGCGTTCGCGCCCAGGGCCTGGCCGAGGGCCCGTTCCTGGAGCAGCTTCTGCATCTGGCTCCTCTCCACGAGCTTGTAGCCCGCCCCCAACAGATAGGGCTCCAAGGCCCGGCTGACCAGGGCGCCGGAGCCGCCGCGATCGTCGTAATTCTGGAAATCGAGCAGGGCCACGCGGCCGAGCCGGGCGAAGTCGAAGCCGGGTTTCACGGCCACGATCGGACGGGCGGCGCAGCCGCACCATAAAGCCGCCGCGAGCGGAAGCGCTATTCTCACCGGGGCAGGCTGCGGCGGCAGTCCTCGCGCAGGACGGAGGCGTTTTGCTCCAGACAGCTCCGGATGCGCCCCGACCCGGGATCCACCCCGCGGCAGAACTTCTCGGCGTCGTCGCGGCAGGCGGCCGGGAT
>JAQUMZ010000261.1 GCA_028717865.1 Elusimicrobiota bacterium
GGGCGTCATAGGGCGACTTGCGGCCGTGGGCGTCGCTTACGATCCGGGCGCGGGTATCCACGGCCGTCGCGGGGCAGCCCAGGGCCAGGGTTATGCCGTTGGACTCGTACCAGGTCCGCGCGTGCAGCTGGATCTGGTCCGTGGTCTTGGCTCCCGTCCAAAGCTTCTTGGTCAGCGGCGGACGGTCGTAGGGAACGTGCGCCTCGGCCCCCAAGACCAGCACGGAGCCGTTCCGGTCGCTGCTCCGGATGGCCTCCGCGGCCGAAATCCCGGCCAAGCCCGCTCCGACGATCACGTAGCGCACGCTACTTCCTGGCCACCGAGAAGCCCTGGCGCATCCATTCCTCGATGCCTCCGACGAGCAGGCGGACCTTGAAGCCTCTTTCCGCCAGCTCCAGGCAGGCCCGGGGGGCCAGATTGCAGGCGTAGCCCCAGCTGTAAACCACGATGGGCCGCTCCTTCAGCAGCCGGCCGAGGTTCTGGGTCAGTTCCTCCAGCGGCACGTTGCGCGCGCTCGGGATGTGCTCCTTGGCGTAGGCGTCCCGGTCGCGCACGTCCAGGATCAGGACCTGGTCCTTGTTGAGCCGGGGCTTGAGCTCCCGCGGCGTCGTCTCGTATTCCAGCTTGTTGCTGAAATATTCGGCGGCGTCTATGGCCAGCCCCGTCCGTCCGAGCGTCGGATTCCTGCGGGAATGCGCGCGCATCAGAGTCACCTCCGTCCGGCCCGGGTATTATGGCGCGCCGGAAGCAAGAAAAAGTCAAGATTGGTATAATTCCGCTTTCTCGATGATCACCCTGCGCGGCGTGGCCAAATCCTTCGGCCAGCATACGCTTTTCCAGGACGCCTCCCTCCAGATCAACGAGGGCGACCGCTTCGTCCTGGTGGGCCCCAACGGCTCGGGCAAATCCACCCTGTTCAAGCTCCTCCTGGGCCAGGTGGAGCCCGACGCGGGAACTCTGATCATCCGCCGCGGGGCCGCGGTGGGCTATCTGCCCCAGGAGAACGCGCCGGTTTCGCAGGCGACGGTGCTGCAGGCCGCCCTGCTCGAGCACGACGATCCGGACGGGCGCCTCACGGCCAAGGCCAAGTCCGTCCTGATGGGGCTGGGCTTCTCGGTCCGGGATTTCGACCGCCGCCTCGATTCGCTCAGCGGGGGCTGGGCCATGCGCGCGGCCATGGCCCGACTGCTCGTCAAGGAGCCCGACCTGCTGCTGCTCGACGAGCCGACCAACCATCTCGATCTCGACGCCCTGTTCTGGCTCCAGAAATATCTGCTGGGCTATTCCGGGGCGGTCTTCCTCATCTCGCACGACCGGGCCTTCATCAACGCCGTGAGCCGCGCCGTCGTCAGCCTCCAGGACCGAGGCCTCAAGGTCTATCACGGCGACTATGAGTTCTTCCTGCGCGAGCGGGCCGCGGAGGCGCAGCGCCTGCTCTCGGCCTGGAAGCAGCAGCAAGACGAGATCGCCCGGATGCAGGACTTTATCGACCGCAACCGCGCCCGCGCCTCCACCGCCAACCGAGCCCAGAGCATGATCAAGCGCCTGGACAAGCTCGAGCGCATCCAGCCGCCGCGGGAGGACAAGACCATCAGGATCCGCTTCCCCCAGCCCGCGCGCACCGGCGTGCGCGTCCTGGCCCTGCGGGGGGTCGGCAAATCCTACGGCGAGACCAGGGTTTATCAAGGGCTAGACTTCGAGCTCGAGCGCGGCTGGAAGGTCGCCTTCGTCGGCCATAACGGCGCCGGCAAGTCGACCCTGCTCAAGATCCTGGCCGGCGAGGTCCCGATCGATTTCGGGGATATCTTCGTGGGCGACGACGTGCGGGTGGGCTATTTCTCGCAGCACCGGCAGGGCCGCTTCGGCGCGGGGCGCACGGTGCTCGAGGAGGCGCAAAGCGTGCCCCGGTCCAACGGCGATCTCTACACCCGCACCGTGCTGGGGACGTTCCTCTTCCCGGGCGACGCCGTGCACAAGCGGGTGGAGGTGCTCAGCGGCGGCGAGAAAAGCCGCCTGGCCCTGGTCAAGCTCCTGCTCGATCCGCCCAACGTCCTGCTGCTCGACGAGCCGACCACGCACCTGGACATGCCCAGCGTCGAGGCGCTGGTCGGAGCCCTGCGCGAGTTCGAGGGGACCATCTGCTGCATCAGCCACGACCTGTATTTCCTCAACGCGCTCGCGGACCACGTGGTCCACATCGAGGCGGGCCGCGTCACCTGGTATCCGGGCAACTACGAGTACTTCAAGCGGCGGCAGGCCCAGTGGCGCGAGGAGAACCCGCGGGCCGTGGAGGTCTCCCAGGCCGAGCCCCGGCCGGCCCGGCCCAAGGCGCCGGACGCCAAGGCCCTGGCCAAGCGCAAGGCCAGGCTGGAGGCCGAGGTGCTCAAGCTCCACGAGGAGTTGGAGGCCCTGGCGGCCCAGCTTTCGGACCCGGCCCTGTACTCCGACTACGCCAAGGTCCAGGCCGTGGGATCGCAGATGGAGCGGGTGCAGGCCGCGCTGCAGGACAAGCAGGCCGAGCTGGACGCCGGATCGGGTTAAGGGCTCGTTAAATTCATGCAGTTATTTCCTAACGAGCCCTAAGGCTGGCCGGGTTCGGTCGTAGCGGCGTCCGGTTGAGAAGTTTTCAGGCTCAATAGTTGTGCCAATCCCTTTCGTTTCTGATATCGTCCCTCGATCGGTCCAAAAATATATTTCGAAGCCAGGAATGACATGTAATTGTGCAGACCGTGCGCCAACGAAGGCCATATCAGGCTGGAAGTCGCGTAGTAGATGTAGGCAAAAATATTCCCCAAGGCGAATCGCGCCAGAAGCTGCTCGGGCCGGGTCGAACCGGGATGGACCTTCGGGGATGCGAAGATGTAGGAGCTGACGATGGCCGCTCCTATAGCCGCGGCCACGACTCCGATCGGCAGCAAATTGAACCACCACAAAAGGCCGCCGAAAAGGCCCCACCGGAATATCTGCTCTTCGTTGGCCGCCATGAGGAGCAGGAAAGGCGCGAGCAATGCGGAGTTCATCTTCTCGATTTTCTGGTACATTGCCATTTCAAGTTTCGAACCTTTGTCTTTGGCCACGACCTCGCTCGCCAGCGTTCCGCGCAGGGCATAGATGAGGCCGAGATTGGCTATGGTGGTGATGGATGTCGTGTAAAGGGCGAACTTCGCGCTCAGTAAAGCCCCCGCCTGCCAGGCGAGATCCGCCTGGAATTGGCCCAACGCGTAGACGAGTCCGGGGAAGAGCGGAATAATGACCGCGGCCGCCAGCAGGGGCGCGGCCAGGCGTTTCACCCAATGAAAGATTTTTTCCTTGCGCGATACGGGCTGAAGCACTTTGCGGGCTTCCTGTATGGCCAAATCTCCGATCAGATAATTAGGCGCTTCCGTGAATTGGTGGGCCACGAGCCTGGTCGGGTCGACGCGCGAGCCGTCGGAGAACCCTGCATTGGCCATCTCCCGGAAGATGACCGGAATGGCCACGTCTTCAAGGCTGACCCGGTCTTTTGCCTCGGGATACGCCTTCTGGATTTCTTCCCTGCGGCTGAGAAGCGTTCGCGCGGATATGGACAAGGTGCGGGTCGCGGGATCATAGGCGGCTTGATAGTTGGATGCGCCATCGTCGCTGCGATGGCTCATGAGCTGCGCTTTTTCGATCGGCATGGGAAGTCCGGACCGCGCTATCCTAGCCAAGGCTTTTTGCAGCGCCGACAAAGCGATGGCTTCCTCGGGCTGCATCGGCTCGGCCTTGACAATCGTCGACTGGCTGGTTCCATTGGTTCCGATCGCGAGGACGGCGATAATCTTCGCCGGTTCTCCGGGGTTCTCCTGAGGCTTTGCCTTGGGCCGGAAGTGCCTATACACGGCATATCCCACAAAGCCCGCGACCGCGATCGGCGGCACTACCGCGGTGAGCTGAGCCCAGTAGGCCCAACTGGCCCAGCTGGCGGCGCCAAGCAGGCCGAGGCCCACGACGATGACGGCGGCCATGACCTTCTTCTTTGAAATCGCGCCCTCGTCCTCGATCTTGATCGTGAATTTGCCGGAACGGAGGAGGTCGGGAATTTTTGAACCGGTTTTGTTCTCGATGTCCGCGGTTTCCTCTTTCGAGAGTAGTCTTGTCCACTGGCCGTCCGCCTGCCGTTCGAATAAGCCCTCGGCCCCATATCCATAAAAGCGATCGTCAGTTGCAATGACCTCGGAACCTTCGTTGCCGATCGGGGATGGAACGCCGGCCTGGGAGCTTTCTTTGCGATCCAAGCCGGGCGTAGTGCCGGCTTTCATCAACCCGGAAGGCGGAAGCTCGGGTCGTTTTGTCTCACCCGCGACGAGCGAATCGTCCGATTGGTTCCCGCCTTCCCAGCGTACGTTCTTAAGCGGTGATAACGTCTTCCCTTCGTTTTGAATCCGCAATTCCTCGATGCGGCCCGCGATTTGGTCGCGCGCCTGAATCAAGGCCTGTCGGGAACCGGGAACCAGGCTTCCCAGGGCGCATAGATCGCTGAATTCTTTTTCCCGCTCTTTCAGCGCGGCAAGCGCCATGGCTTCGTCTGCGGCGTAGGCG
>JAQUMZ010000262.1 GCA_028717865.1 Elusimicrobiota bacterium
GGCCTCGGAAACGGCGGGCCGCGCCACGACGCGCACCAGGGAGAGATCGGCCTGCGCGGGCGCCCCTCGATAGCCCTCGGTAAGATCCACCGTGACCCCTTCCCAGGCCGATTCCCCCGTTTGCCGCGACAAACTGTACTCCGGCTGGGAAACGCGCACCGAGTAGCCCCGGTCCCTCAGGGCCAGCCCGAAGGCGAACAGCTTATGGGGAGGCACGCTGACCCAAAGCGAGCGCGAGAGCGGCAAGGCCGCCTGGAGCCGGGCCTCGTAGCGGGACAGCTCGGCCGCGCTCAGACCGGCCTCCTCCAGCGCGCCGGAGAGGTCTCCCCGGAAATCCCGATAGGCGGACAGGCTCATAGGCTCGGGCAAGCCAACGATCACGTCGAGGTCGCCCAGCCCCGGATCGACGCCGGCGACGCCCAGGCCCGACGGGTCCTGGACGGGGGTAGGCAGGTCCAACGAAACGTCCGCGGCCCGGGCCAGCAGGCTCACCAGCTCGCCGAGCGCCCCCGGCCGGCCCGCCGCGAACCGATTCTTCCTCACGAAATCGGAAACGACGGAGCGCAGCGGTTCGCCGCGCACCCGGGCCAGCAGGTTCTGGTCCTGCAGGGCGGCGGGGAAGACCTTGGCTATGGTCCTGGTCAAGGCCAGGTTCTGCGGCCCGCACGCCTCCAGCAAGTCCTTGACCACCTGGTCGCTGAAAGCCGCGCCGGCCGCGCCCGCGATATTGGCGAGGGCCGCCGCGGCCAGGTGCCGGATATTGCCGCGCTCGGAGGCGTTCTTGACCAGGTAGGAGAGGGCCTCGGCCTCGGCCGCGGTGGCCTTGTTGCCCAACTGGCCCAGCAGCCAGGCCGCGGAAAAGCGCACCCACTTGTCCTTATGGGAAAGCTCGGATACGATGCGCGCCGCCCCGCCGCGGTCGCCGTGGCGGGCCAAGGCGTAGGCCGAGTAGATCGCCACGTCCCAGCGGGGATCGGCGGCGGCCTTTTGCAGCAGAACGTCGACCGCGTGCGTGGGGATCTCGGCCAGCGCCAGGGCCGCCAACTGCCGCACGCGGCCGTCGGCGTCGTTCAAGGCGGCCTGGGCCAGGGGCAGGGCCGATTCCGGGGCCTTGAGGTTGAGCAGAACCATGGCCGCCTCGCGGCGCACCAGCCAGACCGGGTCCTCGAGCGCTTGGAGCAGCCGCGGCAGGACCTCGGCCCGGACGGCGCCGAATCTCTCCTGGACTTCGGCCTGGACGGCGTCGCCCGCGGCCCGGCGGCCGTCCTCCGGCGCTTCCGCGCCGGCCTCGGCGTCTTCGAAACGGGCCTTGGCCTCCGCCTTCACGATCTCGGCCGCGCTGTAAACGCGGTCCTCCAGCATCCGGACCGACTGGTAGCGCTCCACCCAGCCCCAGGCGTCCGGCGCCGCGGCGCGGGTCTCGCCCTTGAATCGCGCCCAAAGCCGGGCGGCCCGCGAGCCCAGGGCGAAGCCGGCCGCATCCGCCACGAGCTTGACCGCCGCCCAGGCGTTGACGAAGCCCGCGCCCTGGAACCAGGCCGGGACCTGCATGTCGTCGGCGGTCCGCATGAGCACGGCCCGCAAAACCAGGGGCAGGTTTTCCTTGACGAAGGGAGTCTGCGCCCCGGTCAGACGGAAAGCCAGCTTGACCAGCAAGGCTATGCCGGCGATCATGGGCGAGGCCATCGAGGTGCCGGAGAGGCCCGTGTGCTTGCCGTCCGCGGTGTCCGAAGGGCTTCGCGGAGTGTTCTGGGACTTCGCCGAATAGACGCCCAGCCGATATACGTTGTCGGAGCCGGGCTCGCTGACGACGTCTCCGCCCTTGGCGGTCACGTCGGGCTTCAGGCGCAGGCGCTTGACCGCGTAGCGCTTGTCGACGTCCGGCCCGACCGAGCTGTAGAAGGCGACCTCGGGCAAGCGGTCGTCCTCCCCGATCGCGGCGGCGGCCACGGCGTTGACGTCGACGCCCGCGGCCGGCTGGCTGAGGCTGCGGTCGAAGGGGCCGGAGTTGCCGGCGCTGGCCGTCACGAAGGGGTATTCGCCGTTCGCGTTCTTCTGATGGGTCAATTGCGAGAAAAATACCGCCAGGTTGTCCCCGGAGGAGCCGCGGATGCCCAAGCTCAAATTGATTACGTCGACGCACCTCTGCATGCCGATGGCGGCCGCGCCCATGATATTGCCGTCCGCCGCGCCCGGGTACTCCCGCGAGAAGACCTTGGCCATGATGCCGCGGGCGCCCTTGGCCATGCCCAGGAAGGGCGCCGCCCCCGATATGGAGATGCCGACCCCGTGCGTGCCGTGCCCGTTCCAGTCCTCGATCCCCTCGTTGACCATATCCACCGCGTCGAGCCGGTCCGCGAAATCGGAATGGGTCCTGTCCACGCCGGTGTCTATCCACATGATGGTGCCGTCGGAGCCCGTGATGCCGGCCTGCCAGACCGGCTTTACGTTGTGCAGCGCCGCGGATTCGAAGAGCTGGGGCATGAAATCGGCGCGCGAGGCGCCGATCTCCACGGAGAGCCCCGCGACGAAGCGGCGGATGGCGCCGGCGTTGCGCCGCGGCACGGTGACGTATATCTCCTGCCGGCCGATGTCCGCGCCGAACACGTGCTGGACCTCGACCTGAAGCTCGTCGAACGCGTCGAGGTCCTCCCCGAAGCCGGCGGCGGCCAGCGCCGTGCGGGCGGCCTCCCGGGATTCGGCCGAGGCGGCCGCGTCGGGTATGGTGGCGGCGATGAATCCCCGCTTCGGCCGCAGCCAGAGCCCCACGCGCGCCTCGACCTTGCGCAGAATCAGGATATGCCCGCCGTTCTCCAGGTCGACGCGCACCAGCCGGAACTGCCCGCCGTCGGCGGCCTGCCAGAAGCGCAGCAGCTTCTCCCAGACGGGCAAGCCGGCGTCGTCCGGCTCGAAGGGGATGAACGCCAGGCCCTTGTGGGGCATGGATTCGTAAAGGTCCGCCACGAGTCCGGACAGCTTCACGTCCTTGAGCCGCTGGGAGGCCACCTCCCGCCAGAAACCCCGCACGAGCTCGCCGAAGCGCTCGCGCCCCCCCCGGTCCGCCAAGTCGAGCTTCCGGGCCAGGACCGCGAGCTCCTCGTAGCGGCGCGCGAAGGCGGAGTCCTTGCGAAACGCCCCGCCGCGCGCCGTCAGCCGCGTCGCCAGCACGAAAAGCGCGTCGAACTGCTTGAGGGCTTGGTCCAGGCGCTTGGCCTCCGGCGATTGGGACTGCGGCAGCAGGAACTGCGAGCTGTCGAGCACCACGGCCTGGAAGCGGCGCTGGTTCCGGGGATCGCCCAGGACCGTCCGCGGCTCGGAGGTCTCCAGGACCTCGACCCGGGCCCGTCCCCGGGAAAGGCTCTCGTAGATCGCGGGTTTGGCCAGCTCCGGCGAACGGGGATTGATCACCAAGGCGTCGTACGGCCGGGCGAGGGCCAGGGATATCTGCGCCAGACGCAGGGCCCTTTCCAGGACCGGGACGCGGGCGCCGAGCACGACCCGGGCCGCCTTGAACTCGCCGACCCGCGCGGCCAGCTCCGAGCCGACGCGGCGCGCCCAGCGGCGCAGGGCGCCGGCGGGAGGTCCGCGCTGGGAAGCGCCACGCGCGTGGCGCAGCTCGTGCGCCAGGACCCGGCGCAGCAGCCAGGGCGTGGCGGCCAGTTCGGGACGCAGGTAGATGTAGCCGCCCGCGGAGAAGCCGAGCTCCAGGCTCCAGGAGCGCCGGGACGGCCGATGCACGCGCAGCAGCTCCGCCACTCCGGCGTCCAGCCGGCCCGCCAGGACCTCGCCCCGGGCGAAATCCCAGAACTCGGCGTCCGTCACGCCGCGGCCCCGCCAAATCCCGTAGCCGAAAGAGGCGGCGTCGGCCGCGGCGACCGCGGCGAACACGACCCCCGCGGCCAAGACCGCCCAGCCCGCGGCCGCCGCCGCGACGTGCAAGGCGCACGAGGCCGGAGCCGCCGCCGCGTATTCGCCGGCGGCCGCGGCCAGCCAGGCCGCCGCCGCCCGTATCCCCTCCCAAAGGGAGAAGGCCGCGCCGGCCGCCGCCGCCGGGAACGCCACGGACTTGGACTGCCGGCCGGCCGGCGCGGCCTGGCGGCGGGCCAGGCCGCCCGCCGCGGGCGCGCGCGAAACAGGCGCCCCGGCGACGGCGTCCACGGCGGCGGGCGCCGCGCCCAAACGCGCGGCGAAGTCGTCGGCGGCGGCGCCTTGGACTTCCTCTTGCGCCGCTTGAGCCGGAAGGCTTTCGATCAAATCAGGTGCCCGCAGGCGCCGCAAGGAAAGCTCAAAAGGATTCGCGGCGGCGGCGGCCGCCGCGGGCGCCGGCGCCGGAACGGCCGCCGGCAGCGGGGCGGCGCCCGCCCCGAGCGCCACCTGCAAACCGGGGATGTTTCCGGGAAGCGTCCCCGCGGACTGCAGCCGGAGATTGAATCCCCCCAGGGGCGCGGCGCCGCGCGCCGCAGCGCCCGCCCGCGCGACCTGCGCGGCCGACGCCCACGGCTCCAGGCCCCCGGAAAGCCCCGCCAAGGCCAGGACCAGCGCCGCCGCGACGCCTCGC
>JAQUMZ010000263.1 GCA_028717865.1 Elusimicrobiota bacterium
AGCCGCGCCTTCATCATCGAGAACACCTCCTCCTACGGCATGGAGGTCGCCAGCCGCAGCCTCGACACCCACATCAAGAATATACGCAAGAAGCTGGGGCGCAAGGCGGGGCTCATCGAGACGGTGGCCAAGCTTGGCTACCGCTTCAATCCGGGCCATGTCTAACCGGCGCGGCGTCTATTTCGCCTTCCAAGGCCTGCTGGTGGCGGTGCTGCTGCTCATATTCGCGCAGCAGCGCCGCGGGCTGGCCGGCTGGCCGGGGCATTTCGGGCTCCTGGCGGCCGTTCTGGGCGCCTCGCTGGTCCTGCTGCGTCTGGCGCCGGAGCGCACGCTGTCGCGCTGGTATTTCCAGGTCTCCCTCTTCCTGGGCGACGCCGCGGCGGCGTCCGTCATACTGCATTGGACCCGGCCGGATTCCGACCTGTTCCTGATATATTTCCTGATCATCTTCGGGACCGCCCTGACCCGCAGCTTGGCGCAGAGTCTGGCCGTCGCTTTCGTCACCTCGGCGCTCTACCTGCTCTCGGCGTGGCGGCCCGGCGCGGGACTGCCGGCGGATCCGGGCTTCTGGCTGCGGGCCAACCTGCTGTGGGTCTCCTCGGCGCTGCTGACCATACTGGCCCGCGACAGCCGGCAGGCCCAGCGCGAGCAGCAGCGCCGCTATCAGGAGCGCCTGGTGCAGTTCGAGCGGCTGGCGACCCTGGGCCGCGTGGCGGGGGAGGTGGCCCATCGCATCAAGGGCCCCCTGACCACCATCATGGTCGACGCCGAGGTCCTGGCCCGGACCGGCGCGGGGCTCAAGGAGAAGCGCGAGCTGGCGCAGATTCGCGAGGAGGCCGCGCGCTGCCGCGACATCCTCAAGGGGCTGCTGGACCTGGGGCGCATCGAGGAGATGGACCGGCAGCCTTTCGATCTGCGCGAGGCCCTGCGCGGCGCGCTCAAGGCCGCGGCGCCGCTGGCCCGGCGGCGCGGCCTGCGTCTCGATAGCCGCCTGGGGGACCGGCCCCTGGCCGTCGCGGGCGATTTCGCGTTGATCCAGGACGCCGTCGGCGCCGTCCTGCACAACGCCGTGGAGGCCGGCCGCGACGGCGGCTGCATCCGCGTCGAGGCCGGCGCGGCGCGCGGCGGCTGGTTCGGCGGCGGGCCGGGCTTGTGGGAGGTGGTCGTGGAGGACGACGGCCGGGGCATCGCCGCCGGGGACCTGGAGCGCGTGTTCGAGCCGTTTTTCACGACCAAGGGCGCGCAGGGCAGCGGGCTGGGCTTGTCGGCGGCCTTGCGCATATTCCAGAAGCACGGCGGGTTCATCGAGGCCCAAAGCGACGGCCCGGGCCGCGGCGCGCGCTTCACGCTGAGCGTCCCCGGCGCCGCGGTTCCGTGAGCGGCGCGCGCGAGCCCTCGGCCCGGCTGGTCCGCCTGCTGGGCGTTCTGGCCGCGGCGGCGGTGCTCGCGGCCTTCGCGCCCATCCTGGGCAACGGCTTCGTCAACTGGGACGACTACGGCCTGATCGTGCGCAACGAGGCGTTCCGGGGCGTCGCGCCGCGGACCCTCGCCTGGATGTTCTCCAGCCTCTATTACACGACCTATCAGCCGCTGGGCTGGCTGCTCTACGACCTGGTCTATCTCGTCCAGGGCGCGCGGCCATTCGGCTTTCATCTGCTGTCCCTGCTCATCCACCTGGGCAACGCCGCGCTCGTCTACCGGACCGTCCTGCGCCTCCTGGAGTCCGGCGCCGACCCCGGCCCGGGTCCGCGGCTCTCGGCGCTGCTGGGCGCGCTGCTCTGGGCGCTGCACCCGCTGCAGGTGGAGTCCGTGGCCTGGGCCACCGAGCTGCCGGACCTTCTGGGCACGAGCTTCTTCCTGGCTTCGTTCCTTGCCTACCTGCGCGCGGACGGCCGGCCGCGCCGGCTGGCCCTGAGCCTGGCCTTTTTCATCGGCTCCGGCCTGTCGCGCTGGAAGGGTTTCGGCCTGCCCCTGGCGCTCGTCCTGGCCGACGCCGCCTGCCTGGGCCGGCTCGACCGCGATCCCAGGCGCTGGCCGCAGGCGCGCTTCCGTCGGGTCTGGCTGGAGAAGCTGCCGTTCTTTTTGGTCGCCTTCGCCGTCGCCCTGGTGAACTGGCGGGCGAAAGAAGCCGTGGGAACCCTGACCTGGACGCTCCCCGGCGCGGCGCGGGCCCTGGCTTTCTACCTGGGCAAGCTGCTGGCCCCGGTCGGGCTCTATCCGCTCTATCTGCTGGACGGGCATCCGGACGCCGTGTCGTGGCCCTGGCCGGCCTGCGCCGCGGCCGTCGCGGCCGTGACGGCGGCGCTGGCGCTCGTCTGGCGGCGCTGGCCCGGCGGCCTGGCGGTCTGGCTCTTTTTCGGGGCCTGCGTGCTGCCCACGACCGCGGCTTACGGCGGGCGCTTCGTGTGCGGGCAGGATCATTATCTGTACCTGGCCGGCCTGGGGTTTCCGGCCGCGGCCGCCTGGGTCTTCGCGGCCGGCTGGCGGCGCTGGCGGCGGGAGGCCTCGCTTGCGGCTCTGGTCCCGCTGGCCGCGGGTCTGGCCGCGGCGTGCTGGTACGGCGCCCTGTCCCGGCGGCAGTGCTTCGTCTGGCGCGATTCCGTTTCCCTGTGGTCGCACGCCCTGGCGGTGAATCCCGCTTCTCCCATGGCGCCCTCCAACCTCACGGGCGCGCTGGTCGCCGCCGGCCGGGCCGACGAGGCCCTGCGGCGCATCGCCGCCCAGCTCGCGGAGGATCCGGGGCGGCAGGCCGATCCGGACCGCCGGGAAAGCGCCTGGGCCAGGCGGGAAATCCTGCTCTCCCAGCTGCCGCGCTACTACAACGACCTCGCCGTGGACCTGGCCCGGCGGGGGCGTCTTGACGAGGCGGCGGCCCTGCTCGAAAAATCCCTGGCCTTGGCCCCGGACCAGACGCCGGCCCGCGACAATCTGGAGCGGCTGCGGCGTCGGCAAGCGCGCCGGCCGGGCCCGGGATGAGCCGGTTTTTTTCGGTTTGGCGCCGTCCGCCCGTGCTGCTGGGCCTGGCCGTTCTGGCGTTCTACGGCATACTGGCCTGGGTGCCCGTATTCTACGACGACATCTATTACATCGGACAGTCTCCGGCGGTGCGCGGGCCCTGGCCGGGCTGGGCCGCTTTTTTCGCCCGCCCCCTGGACGCCTTCGGCAACTACGAGCCCGGCAACCTCCTGCTGCACCGCCTGCTCTACGCTTGCGCCGGCGACCGGCCCCTGGCCTACCGGCTTTCGAGCCTTCTGCTTCACTGGCTCAACGCCGTGCTGGCTTGGAGCCTGCTGCGGCGCGTCCTGCGCGAGCCGCGCTGGGCGTTTTGGGGGGCCCTTCTGTTCGCGCTTTTTCCGGCTCACGTCGAGACCCTGGCCATCTCCTCCTCCAAGAAACACCTCTGCGTGAGCCTGGCCTGCCTGGCCGCCCTGCGCTTGCGGGTTTCGGGCCTGCATCGCGCCTGGCGCGACGGCCTGTGCTGGCTGCTCTTCGCCTTCGGGTTGACGTTCAAGGAGAGCGGCGTCCTGCTGCCCGTATTGACCCTGCTCTGGGATCGCGGGACCTCGGCCGCCCCGCCGCGCGGCCGGTGGGCGGTCTTCGCGGGTTACGCCGGAATATTCGCGGCCTACGCCTGGTGGCGCCTGCGGCTGCCCGGTCCCCTCAAGCCGCTTCTGGGGGGGGATTGGCTTACCCATGTCGCGGGCAGCGCGACCGCCTTGGGGTGGTACCTTTCCCAACTGGCCTGGCCCGGCGGCTTGTGCTTCGAGCATTCCCTCAGGCCCCTGGCGTTGCTGGCCGGCCCGGCCGGGGCCGCGGGCCTGGCCCTCGGCGCGGCGGCGGCCGTTCTGGGCTTGGCGCGCCTGCGCCGCCGGGAACCGGCGCTTTGGCTGGGGACGGTCTGGATATTGGCCTGCCTGGTCCCTTTCCTGAACCTGGTTCCGTTCGTAAACGAAAGCCTGGTCGCGGACCGCTATCTTTACCTGGCCAGCCTGGGCGCCGCCCTCGTCTACGCCCGCCTGGGCGAACGCGGCGCTTCGCGCGCCGCGCGTCTGCTGCCGGCGGCGGCCGCGGTCCTGGCCGCGGCCTGGGCGGCGGCCGCGGTCCGGCGCGCGGCTCTCTTCGCCTCGGGTCCGGTCGAGTTTTGGGCCGAGACCGCGCGCTGCGCTCCCGGCAACGCCCGGGCCCGCTATTTTTTCGGCGACGCCTGCTTCAGGCGGGGCCTTTATCCCGAGGCGGAAACCCAGCTGCGCCGCGCTTTGGAGCTAAATCCCCGTCAGCTGCCGTCCTACGACGACCTTGTCGGCCTGCTGCTGCAGACGCAGCGTCCCCGCGAGGCGACCGTGGTCGCCGAGGCCCGGCTCGCCCTGGCGCCGGACGCGACGGCCTGGCATAACCTGGGCGTTTGCCGGCTGCGCGCGGGTCGCGAGGCCGGGGCTCGGGAGGCGTTCCGGGAGGCCGCCCGTCTTGATCCGGGGCCGGCCGGGCCCCGCTGATCAGTTCGACCAGGCCGGCGTGGTGGTGTTGCCCGGGACGTCGGCCAAGCGGTGGGGCGCCGAG
>JAQUMZ010000264.1 GCA_028717865.1 Elusimicrobiota bacterium
GGTCTCTCCCTGCATGCCAGGCGCCATGGCCAAGAGCCGCCGGAGAAAGGCTACCAGGGCCAGTATGTGACGGACCTCGCCAAGTCCTTCCCGGCCGAAGCCGACTCCTGGACGCCCCAGCGCTGGCAGCAGGAAGGCATCAAGGCCCTGCTGGCGACGCACCGAGAGGACATGGACAGCTTCGGCGTGAGCTTCGACCGCTGGTTCCGGGAGTCCGAGCTGCACGCCCGGGGCGCCTTGCAGGACGCGCTCAAGAAGCTCAAGGACCGGAACATGGTCTATGAAAAGGAAGGCGCGGTCTGGCTGGGCACGGCCGGGGCGCAGGCCTCCGAGGACGACAAGGACCGGGTCCTCATCAAGGCCGACGGCACCCCGACCTACTTCCTAGCCGACATCGCCTATCACGAGGACAAGTTCCAGCGCGGCTTCCAGCAAGCCGTGGACATCTGGGGCGCCGACCATCACGGCTACGTGCCGCGCATGAAGGCCGCCATTGCCGCCCTGGGACACCCGCCCGAGTCCTTCCACGTCATCATTCACCAGCTCATCCATCTTTACCGCGGCCGGGAGGCGGTCAAGATGTCCAAGCGGGCCGGGGAGTTCGTGCGCTTGAGCGAGGTGGTCGCGGAAGTGGGCAAGGACGCCTGCCGCTTCTTCTTCGCCCTGCGCACCCCGGACTCGCACCTGAACTTCGACCTGGAGCTGGCCAAGAAACAGTCCTCCGAGAACCCCGTCTACTATTGCCAGTACGTACACGCGCGCATATGCTCGATCTTCCAGGAGGCGGCCAAGCAGGGTCTCTACGGGCCGGACCTGCCCCTGCCCGGACCCAACGGCCGCCTGCTCGACTCGCCCGAGGAACGGGCGCTCTTGCTCAAGATCGCGTGGTTTCCGGAGGTGCTCAAGGACTGCGAGAAGGTCCTCTCCCCCCATCCCCTGGCCAACTACGTCCTGGAGCTGGCCGGGCTGTTCCACCCCTTCTACGAGAAATGCCGCGTGGCGGATCCCAAGCAGCCCGAGGTCTCGCGCGCCCGCCTGCTGCTCTGCGCGGCCGTGCGCGACGTCATCGCCCAAGGTCTGGGGCTTCTGGGGGTTTCGGCTCCGGAGCGGATGTAGGCGCGCCGCCGGTCCCGCCAAATCAGCTATCGTTGTCCGCGGCGACATTTCTGCGGCCGCAGCCGTCAAACCCCTCGCGATCCCGCCAGGGATCGCGAGGCCGGCGCGACTATTCCTTGGTCGCGCCGATAGTATGAAGTTCGTGGAACTGGGCGAGATTGAGCCTAGTTCTTCGGTTCCGCATCCCGCCTGGCGCGCGCACGAGGAATAGGGCGCGCGCGGGTTCGCGCGCCGCACGACCGCGCGCGAACCTTGGTACGGCGGGGGGCCGCGACAGGAAGCTCTGCTACGACGTCATCACCCAGGGTCTGGGGCTTCTGGGGGTTTCGGCTCCGGATCGGACGCAGGCGCGCCGCCGGTCCCGCGCAGGCCGGCGCGGATTTCGTTCGAGGATTTTAAGACCTTGTTCACGTAGGCCTGCGAATGATTGTACCCGTAAATGGACTTGGCGACGTCATGGCTGTAGCCTTGCCCCTTCAGGTAGTTGGCCACCGACAAGACGGCGTCGGGAAAGCTGAAAGGGTCGCGCCCGCCCCCGTCGGCGTCCCGCGAGTAGGATTCCCAGCTCGAAGGCAGGAATTGCGGGACGCCCATGGCTCCGGCATAAGATCCCTTGATTTTCTCGGGGTCCCGCCCCCCCAACTCATCGTTCGCGGTCATCCGCGTCAATGCTTTCAGGTCTTGGCCGGCTTGGCGGCGCAGGCTCTTAGAAACCCCGCCCTTGCCGTCCCCCTGCGAGCGCGCCCAAAGGGTCGGGACGAGAGGGTGGTCGCCCGTGACCCGGCCCCAGCGGGTCTCCACTCCCAGTATGGCCAGGATGTGCTGCGGCTCCACGCCGTATTCCTTGCGCGCGCGCTCGAATACATCCCGGTATTTCTGGTACGCTTCGATCGCCCCCTTGGGCGGCGGCGCGGTCGGCTCGGGCGGAGGTTTTTCCCTCAGAATCTTCTCGCGCGTCTTGGCGTCCGGATATTGAGAGACTATTTTCTTTACCGCCCCGGAATAGGCCGCGGGGTCCGCCGGCGCGGGTTCGGGCAGGGAGGCGCGCCCCAAGGCGAGATCGACGTCCACGTCCTCGGCGGTTAGATTATTCGCGGCCAGCACGCCGGCCGCGGCCGTCTGCAAAGCTTCGGGCGTGACCGGCTTGCCCGAGTTGCGCATGTCCGCTATGGCCGCGCGCAGACCGGCATCCACCTTCCGATCCGCGGCCAGCCCGTTCATCAACGCGGC
Organism: Elusimicrobiota bacterium; assembly: GCA_028717865.1. Lineage (GTDB taxonomy): Bacteria > Elusimicrobiota > Elusimicrobia > UBA1565 > UBA9628 > UBA9628. The sequence continues at coordinate 2,347 of JAQUMZ010000264.1, forward strand.
CTCGAGGGTCGCCTTCTCGCCGCCTTCGCCGGCCTTGAAGGCCTTGGCCTCGTTGAGCACGCTCCCCATCGCAGCCGGCGGCGGACCGTCCGCAGACAACGCCGCCGCGCCCGCCGCGATCGACCGGTCTGGGCTCGGAGCTTCCGTCGCCTCCGGCGTCTCGGCGGCGCCCTGCGCGCCGCCGCGCGACGTCTCGCCGGCGGCGGAAGGCGCGGCTTCGCCCGGCGCCGTCATGGCGGCGCCCGCCGCGGCCGCCTCGGTCCGCGGCCCGGCGCCCGCCGCCTCCAGCCGGGCGGATGACGTCGCCGCCGGCCCGGACTCGGGCGCCGGCACGCTCAAAGACGGCCCGGCCGCGAGCGCGGGTCGCGGCGCCTTGCCGTCCTCCCGCGCGCCCGGCGGCGGGACCTCGGCGATCTTCAGGGTGTCGGTGCGCACGTTGCCGCGCGGCGGCGCGGGAGCGGCGGCGGCCTTGGGCGCCTCCGTCCGAACGCGCGCCGCCCGAACCGGGGCCTCGCGCCGCCGGCGCGGCGCGCTTTGCGTTATTATTGGAAGCGCGGGCCGCTGGGACCTCGGCCTGGCCAGCCAAGCCAGCGCGGCGATGACCGCGACGGCCGCCGCGCAAAGCAATGCGTTTTTTGTGGAAACGCCAGCCATCCCTATGAAGGCTAACTCCAAAAACCGCAAACGTCAAGACGGATTTCTTGGTGCCACGCTTTCAGCAACTTCAGGAACTCAAGACGAGGAGCTCGCCCCGGAGCCCGCGGCGGACCTTGGACCCTCTCAGGCGCGAGCGCGATACGAAATATTCGAGCTCGTCCGGCGAATAGGCCGCGGCTTCCGACGCCGCCCAGGCCCGGCGCAGGGATTCGGGGACCGTCCGGGGGGCGGGGCCAAAAAGCGCGGCCCATGGTCCGCGCAGAGGGCGTTCCAGATCCCGAATCACGGCCCGGCGCGCCGCGCGCGCGGCTTCGTTCAAGAAAGCGACCGGTTCCCGAACGTGATGCAAAAGGCCGTCGCTCAGAACCAAGTCGAAAGACCCGTCGGGGAAATCCAGCCGCCCGGCATCGCCGGACGTGTACCAAAACCGGCCCAGCAGCCCGGCCGAGCGCGCCTTATCCAGCGCCTCGCTTTGGGCCGCCCCGGAAAGGTCCACGCAGGTGACCTCGCAAAGCGGCCAGTTCAAGGCCGCCTTGACCGCCATGCGACCCACGCCCGCCCCCAGCACGAGGACCCGGCCCCGGCCCGGATCGGGCGCCCAGGCCAGGAAGGAGGCGTCGCGCTCGTCCAGGAAGGCCCGGCCCGACTCCGTATCGCCGGCGTCGACCTCCAGGAAGGGGTCGCCGGGATCGTTCTGGGGGCGGCGGGGGACGCGCAGCCATGAGGCCATGCCGTATTAGAGAAAGTTGGCCCTGGGCCGCGCAAGGACCGCCTGGACCGGCCTCCAAATTGCCATAATTTATTCCATGGCCGACGTCATTATCTTCGATGACGACCCTTCCATAGGCGATTTGGCCGGGGAGGTCCTGCGCGGACTGGACCTCAGCGTCGAGCATTATCTCAGCGGCGCCGGCGCCGCGCAAATCGTCCAGGAGGCCAGGCCGCGGCTCGTGGTGCTAGACATCATGATGCAGGGGCTCGACGGCCTCTCCGCTTGCCGCGCCATCAAATCCCGAACGTCGACGCGGCACGTCAAGGTCTTGGTGGTGACCTCCAAGGACTTCCCGCATGAAAAGGAGCGGGCCCTGCGCTACGGCGCCGACGTCTTTCTGCCCAAGCCGTTCCTTCCGGAACAGCTCGCGCGCTGCGTGGCTGACCTGCTGGGTCTGGCCCGGCCCGCCGCCGCGGCGGCCGCGCCGACGACCGTCTCCCTTCTCGACCGCGGCGCCGTCCTGGACGGCGCCTCCCTGCGCGTGCTGTTCGACGCGGGCGCAGGCACGGCCGCCTGGCTGCGCGAGCATCCCGCCCGCCCCGATTTCTGCTGGCTGCTCCTGAGCCGCTGCGACGGCGGGGAAGCGGCCGCGGCGCGCGGCGCGCAGACCCTGCTCGGCGAGGGCTGCCGCCTGCGCGTCGCGGGACCGGACACTCCGGAAGGGGAACTCCAGCTCCTGGCGCCCGGCCTTTCCGGACCGGGCGACGAGGCCCGCCCCCTGCCCCTGCTTTTTCCCCAGCGCGAGGGCGAGTTCCAGCTG
>JAQUMZ010000265.1 GCA_028717865.1 Elusimicrobiota bacterium
GATCTGGGCGCGCAGCCGCGCATGCGGAGGCCGGTCGCTCAGCACGTCTTTGAGCTCTTCGCCCAAGTCGAAGATGCGTTCTGCGTAGTCGAGGGCCATCCGTCCGTCCTCGGTCAAGTGGAGCCGCTGTTTCCGGCGCTCGAAGAGGGGATGGCCCAGATACTCCTCCAGTTCCTTGATCTGGGCGCTGATGGTAGGCTGCGAGAGCAGCAGCTTCTCCTTGGCTTTGGCGACGCTGCCTTCGCGCGCGACGACAAAGAAATAGTAGAGATGGTGATAATTGAGCGGGATCATCGGATAATCCTATCAACTTGTAACAAATTATCTGTTTGCTCGAACATTGTGGCGGCGTCTATAATGAATTTCAGGGGGGCATCAGGAGGTGGATCATGAACCAGGCGCTTAAGCAGGACCTCAAGACGCTGTCGAGGGTTCCAAATGATTCTGGCGTTGCCGCTTTCCGCGCCCTGTTCCAAGAACGCGCCGGCGCGCAGGCGCGAGAGGTCGAACAGAGGCTGCGGAACATGATCCTCATGATGCCGGAGACATTGGAACGGGTTCGGCTTCAGAGCACGGCGCCGGACATGCCGAAGAGCGCTCGAAGGTTGTACGGATATCTGCTCACGTACATCTATGAGCGAAAGGACATCATCCCCGAGGACGGCAACGGCTTGTTCGGGTTCCTCGATGACGCGTATCTCGTGACGGCCGCTTGCCGCAGGACGTCGAGATCTTACGAGCCGCGTCTGAAGGAGTGGCTCGACGCCATGGTGCGCGCCCTGCCGGCCGAGGCGGCCCGGTTGGATCGGGTGTTGGACGGGCTGCTTGACGGGAAGGCTGACGCGTACGAGGCCGCGCTACGGAGTCCGTGATCGAAGGGCCCGTGCAGCGGAGGCGCAGACGGACGCCCGCCGCGCCCTCTTGAGGGCGCGGCGGGCCAGCGTCCGTGCCACCCATCCCTATATCTGTTCAGCCTTCCCGGTCTCCAGGAGCCTTTTGGCCCGCGCGATATTCTCGCGCTCTCCGATGAGGAGCAATTCGTCTCCCGGCAGAAGCACCGTTTCCGGGCCCGGCGACGGCATCGACTTGTCGTCGCGGGTGAGCTGCAGAAGGCTGACTCCGGTTTTGGCTCTCAGCTCGATTTCCTTGATGGATTTCCCCGCGGCCCAGCAGCCGTTTGCCAGGCGCCACAGGGTGACGTTCACCTTCTCCGGGGCGAAGGATTCTGCGAAAATCGAAAGCGCCCTTGCCGCGGCTTCAGGTTCCGCGTCGCCGCGTGTGATGGAGTCGCGCAGCGCCACTTGGAGAATGGAGTAAAGCCTGATCATCCTCCGCCAGAGCAGGAAGGCGGCCAAGCCGATGACCGCCACCGGCAGAACGGCGTATGGCCATTGGGGAAGCAGGTAATAGCTGATGCTCAAGTACCACCAGGCCACCAGCGCGGACGATAGCCCCAGGATTGTTCGCGTCACCAAAGGATGCGTCTGCGTGGGCGGCTTGCTCTCGGGCCCCGAATAGGCCATGACCTCCAACAGAATCAAGGTGACGGCTTGGGTCTTGCGCAGCAGGGCGATCAGGAATGGGAGCGATATGAGCGTCGCGGCCATCCAGACGGAGCCGGGAAAAATGTCGAGGACGGGGTATTGGTCCTGAGCCGCTTTCGCGGCCAGGAACAACCCGGTGATGCCGATGACGTTGAGCACGATTTGAATGAGGGACGGCCTGACCAGCCTCCAGAACTGCGCCAACCGGCTTGGGATCGCGAAGCCGGCGAGCCTGGCGCGATAAGAGTTCATCCCGATCTGGAGCCGGTTCGGAAAGAGCTGCTCGACCCGTTCCGCCTTCGCCAGAGGGAGCAATTGCGCCGAGACGAGCGTTGTCCCAAGACACAGCATCACGGTGATCGGGTAGATCGGCTTCGACGAAAGACCTTCTCGCTGCGCCAATTGGGCCAGGATGAAGGAGAACTCTCCTATGGGGAGCATGGCCAGGGTCGCCTGCGCGGATGATGTCGGACTCTCTCCCACGCTCGCCAGGGCGATGAAGTTGACCACGGCGCGGGAGAGTATCACCACGACGGCAAGCGCCAGCGCGACTTGCCAATTGGCGAAGAGCCAGCGCGGGTCGATGAGCATTCCGACGGAAACGAAGAACACCGCTCCGAAGACGTCCTTGAAAGGAGCCGCCGTTTCGTGAAGCTTCGACGTCGGCCCGTCCATCGACGCCATGGCTCCGGCGAGAAACGCTCCCAGAGCCGCGGAGTAGCCGAGTTTCTGCGTCAGAAGCGCCGTGCCGAAGCATATCCCGATGATGACGATGGAGCGGACCTCCTCCATCCCCGCCCGCTCGGCCGCCTTCAGCATGCGCGGCAGGGCGATAAGTCCAACCACCAGAAGCACCGTCAGCAGGATTCCGAAACGGGCCAGCATCGACAATACGGTCGACAGGTTGAAGTCGGCGAAGCCCGACGCGGAGGAGAAGAAGGCGATGAGGAACACGGAGAGGATGTCCTCGGCGATAAGCATCCCGGCGACGAGTTCCTCCCACCCGGCCGGATGCATGGCGCGTTCCAGAAGGGTTTTGGAGACGATGGCGGTGCCCGTGACCCCGATGATTCCGCCCAGGATGAACCTCTCCAGGGGAGCCCAGCCGAGCCACGCTCCGATGCCGTAGCCGACGGCGGTCATCAGACCGAACTCAACTCCCGCGCAGAATATGGATTTGATCCCCGCTTTCGCCAGCCGGCGCAGGTTGAACTCGATGCCCAGCGCGAAGAGCAGGAATACGACGCCGATATCCGCCAGAGCTTCCAGGCTGTGGATGTCGGAGACCAGCGGCATCGGCGGGGTATGAGGGCCGATGATGAGCCCCGCGATCAGATAGCCGATGATCGGCGGCTGGCGCAAGCGCCTGAACAATAGGATGATAACGGCGGCGATGGACAAAACCACCGTCAAGTCCTGAAGGAATTGGACGGAATTCATCTCTCCCATCCTAAGATTTTACGGTTCGAACGGTAAATTTTCCGTCTAGCCGCGGTGGCCCAGTCTGTGTAAAAGATAGAACTCACCGTGTGGCTTTCTCCTCGGCGGAATAAGCGATATAGCGCGTTGTTTCTGATGAAAACGCAGCATATGCGTTTTGGGAGGAATTTATTATGGACACTGGATGATGCCCTGAGCCCATAGGCAGCCGCCGCAGGCCGTCGGGAACTTGTTCCCGCCACAATCAGCCTTGTTGGCATCAATAAGGTCGCAGCCCCCGCAGATATGGCATGGGGAAAAATCGAAGGTCGCGACTTTGTCCCGGAAAGCGGCGTAGTCCGTGGCGTTCCAGATATCCCAAAGGTCGCGCCGGGCGAGGTTCCCAAAAGAGTGGTGCTGGTTCTTCCGCTCGTAGCCGCGGAAGTAGGTCGTGTGGTCATGGAGCAGGCCCATGCAGGGAGCGATTTCCCCGTCCCATCGGATGACGCAGCATCTATCCCGGATAAATCGGCATTCGTCGACCGGGGCGCTGATCGTGTTGCCCATCATGGAGAGGCTTTCTCCGCCGGTCAGCAGATGCAAGAGCACCTCTTTCGTGCTTTCACCTGCGTCTATCCTGGGCAGGTCGATCTCGAGCTTGTCGGGGATTGACGCGAACGTCCCCAAGGTCAGCGCCAGCCCGCATATCATCTGCTGGTCCATCTCTGGGCTGTAAGGAATGACGTTGCTGACCGAAATGCGGTCGGCCCCGATCTGCCGCGCCAGCTTCCCGATGCCCTTGAGGTCTGAGATGTTGTCCCTCATGACGACGACCGCAAGGCCGACCTTGATCTGATGGCCGACTTTGCGGTTCAGCTCCCGCAGTTGCCGGAGGCTCCGAAAGACCCCTTCGAAAGATGCCCCCTTCCGGACGTGCTCAAAGCTCGACCCGTCCGTCCCGTCGAAGGACACCCAGAGACGATCCAGCCGGCTTTCCCGAAGTCCGGCAATCATCTGATCGTCGAGCAGGGTGCCGTTGGAGACCATTTCCACGCGGACCTTGAGCGCTTTGAGCTCGCCGACTATCCGGATGATGTCAGGGTGGACCGTGGGTTCCCCGAAACCACCCAGCATGACCGATTCGAGATGCGGGAACCGCCGGAGGCTTTCGATCAGCTTCCCAAAGACGGCGGCGGACATGTCTCCCTGCGGCTCATCCCAGGTTTGGCGTATGCAGGTGCGACAGGACAGATTGCAGCGCGAGGTGGGCTCCACATAGACTTTGGCCAAGCTGTGAATGTTGGGAAGAATCTCAACCCGGCCATGATGGCTGATTACGCCTAACTGCGCGCCATCGGTGAGACCCAGCTTCTTTGCGACCTCCGGGGAGAGGGATAGGGAGTCGTGCCCGAGGGCTTTGGCTTTGGGCTCCCCGTCTTTGCTCATGTTTTGGCGGGCTTTCGGGCAAGGAGCGTGATGCTTGCCGCAACTCCCGCAAGTGCATCGGACGATTCCGCGGTGATCGGGTCGCCTTGGACAGGGGATGCTTGATAAATCCGGTC
>JAQUMZ010000266.1 GCA_028717865.1 Elusimicrobiota bacterium
TCCCGGGCCTCGGCCAGGGCCACCAGGGCCGCCGCGCGGGTCTCGCCGTTGGAATCCCAGCGGGCCAGGTTCATCAGCCGCTCGCGGAAGACCGGGTCCGCGTTGCGCGACAGGGCCTCCGCCAGCGGCACCCCGATGTTGAGATAGCGGTTGCGCAACTGGTAGCCGATAGGCGAGCCCAGCACCAGCAAATCCCCCAGCGGGGTGCCCTGGGCCTGGGACAAGTCCACCTTGAAGCCGTCCTTGGCCGTCACCAGGTCGACCAGGGCGTTGGATATCTGGGCATCGGTCTTGATCGGCGCCGGAGACCCGGGCGAGGCCAGGGGCGGATTGCCCAGCTGGACCGGCAACTGGGGCAGGGAACCGCAGCCTGCCAGGAGAAGGGCTGAAGCCAGCGGCCAGAAGCGCGAGGACCTCACGGTGCCATTGTAGCTAAAACGGGGGCGCAAATCAGGTGGCAAAGAAAGCAAGGCACGTCCCCATTCCCCGGACTTTCGCAAGAAAAGCAAGGAACGTCCCCATTAAGTCATTTTAACGACAATGTCTCCGATGATGTCGGCGGCCTCGTCGCCGCGGTCGGCGGCGTTGGAGAGATGCCGATAAAGCTCGCGCAGCTTGAGTATCTCCACTACGTCGGGATTCTTGAAGAGCACGGCCAAGGCCTCCCGGTAGCGGTGCTCCACGAAATTTTCCGCCTTCTTCGCCCGTACCGCGTGCTGCTGGCACACGCTGGGATGGGTCATGATCAGCGGAATGGCCGCGGCGATCTCGCGGGCCGCCTCGCAAAGCCCCTCCGCCATGCGCATGAGGTGCTCGTTGGTCTTGACCTCGAACAGGGTCATCTCCTCGACCGTGGACTTGGCGTAGTCGACCATGTCGTCGATGGTGCGGGAGAGGCCGTAGATGTCCTCACGGTCGAACGGCGTCACGAAGGAAAGGTTGATCTCCTCGACCAGGATGCGGCGCATCTCGTCGGCCTCCTCCTCCAGGCGCACCACCTCCTCGCCCTTTTCGGGCGAGGGCTCGCGCAGGTAGGCCAGAAGCGCCTCCATGCCCTCGGCGGTCTTGCCGGCCTGCTCGCGCAACATTTTGACGAAATCCCTTTTCGGAGGAAAGAATATCTCTCTTATGCCCATGACTAGAAGCTCCCCTGCGGCAAAATCGCCCGCAACGCCCAATAAGACCCGGCGGCCAGCGCCGCGGAGACCGGTATGGTGACGACCCAGGCCAGTGCGATATCGAAGGCCGTGTTCCAGCGCACGGCCTTGACGCGCTCCGCGCTGCCCACCCCGGCGATGGACGAGGAAACCACGTGCGTGGTCGACACCGGTCCGCCCAGCAAGGCGGCGGCCATGATGACCGCGGCCGAGGCGCTCTGGGCCGCGAAGCCGTTGATGGGCCGCAGGCGGTATATCTTGTCGCCCACGGTCTTTATGATGCGCCAGCCGCCCACGGCCGTCCCCAGGCCCATGGCCGCGGCGCAGACCAGGACGGCCCAGGTCGGCACCATGAAGTGCGGCAACACCCCCGCCGAAACCAAGGTCAGGGCGATGATGCCCATCGATTTCTGCGCGTCGTTGGTCCCGTGCGAAAGGGCCAGGGCCACCGCGGAGACCACCTGCAGGCGCTTGTAAAGTTCGTTGAGACGCGGCGAAAAACCGCGCGACAAGAAGAGCAGAACCTTCTGCGCCCAATAGCCGGCGAAAAGCCCGATCACCGGCGACGTGAACAGCACGACCAGTATGGCCGCCAAACCCCTGAATTTCAGATGCGAGGTCCCGAAACCAGCCAGGACCGCCCCGGCCATCCCTCCGATCAAGGCGTGGCTCGACGATGAAGGCAGGCCGAAAAACCAGGTGACAAGCCCCCACCCGATGGCGCCGATTAGAGCCGCCAGGATGACACCTATCGTGGCGTCATGCGGAGCGATGATCCCCTTGCCGATCGTGGCGGCCACGGCGGTGCCGAAAATCAGGGGGCCCAGGATCTCCGCGATCGCGGCGATGATCAGCGCGCTCTCGGGCTGGAAGGCGCGCGTCGAGATCATCGTGGCGACCACGTTGGCCGCATCGTGAAAACCGTTGACGAAGGAGAAGCCCACGGCCAGGACGATAACGACCACCACCAGGACGGGAACGACGCTCAGGAAGTCCATCGAAAAGCCATCTTATTAAAATATCCGGCGTTTCCGCTCGCGGAACGCTCAAACCTTATAGGATCCAAATACGTGAAATACGTGAATACGTGAAAGCGGGGCACCAAGAAATAATTTTGACACATGGCGCCGCTATAATTGAAGGGACAACAGGATTGCGCACCGAGTACGACAACAGCCTTCGCAACTGGTCACGAGCGCCGCCCCGAGGAACCTCCGCCTCGGGGCGGATTCGTTTCTGAAATGATGGCACCATTTCAGAAACTTCAGGAACTCGGGTCAGCGGGCCGGTTCCGGCGGCTTGACGTCCCGGAAATGCTTGAGGATCCTCTCCAGCCAACGCTGGTCCATCTCATCGAAAGCCGCGGGCTCGGCGCTGTCGGCGCCGAAGACGGCCCAGATCTTGCCCGCCGCGTCGAACACGGGCAGGACGATCTCGGACCTCGTCCCGGGCAAGAGCGCCTCATCCGGGACCCCGGCGTCGGAAACGATGACGGGCGCGCCTCCCGACAAGGCCCGGCCGCGCGCGCCCTGCGGCGCCGACGCCGCGCCGGCGGCCTGGTCGCGATGAGGGCCCGGGACGAGGGACAAGCCATCGGGCGACAAAACATGAAAGCCGCACCAGGAATAGGGGCTCCCGGCGAAGGCGTCCCAGAGCGCGTCTACGATCTCGCGCATCATGCGGTCGCTCTTGAGCTCCCGCCGCCGCCATTTGCGCTCCAGGGCGAGATGGACCTTGTCGTAGCGCGCGCGCGACGGCCGCTGCTTGAGCCGCTTGTCTTCCGCGTCGATTCCGGGCGGTTCCTCAGCCATGGGCCGGCCCCCCCCCCGCCAGTTGGCCGCAGGCGCCGCGGATATCCGCGCCGAGGCCCTGGCGCAGCGTCGCCTTGAGCCCCGCCGCCAGCAGCCGCTCCTGGAAGCGGCGGGCCTCCGCCTCCGTGGTGGCGCGGAAAGCCGTCCCGGTTTCGTTATAAAGGATGAGATTGACGTGGAAAAGCTCCACGCGGCCGAGGCCGCGCACGAATTCGATCAGGCTCCGCGCGTCCTCGTCGCGATCGTTGACCCCCGACAACAGCGCGTATTCCAGCAGGATCTTGCGGCGGCTGCGTCCCAGGTACTTATCCAAGGCGCGCGCGACGGCCGCCAGCGGATAGGCCCGGTTGGCGGGCACCAGGCGCGAGCGCAGCTCGTCTTGCGCGGCATGCAGGGAAACGGCCATGTTGACCTGGGGAAAGTCCTCGCCGAAGCGCTCCATGCCCTCGGGAATGCCGACCGTGGAAACGGAGATATGGCGCGCCCCGATGGCGTGTTGGCGCTGATCCATCAGCCGGCGCAGGCTCTGCGCCACGTGGTCGTAGTTGGCCAGGGGCTCGCCCATGCCCATGTATACGACGTTGTCGAGCCTGCCCTCCAGGCCCTCGCGGCGCATGTGCTGGCGCCAAAAAAGAACCTGGTCCGTTATCTCCTCCGCCGTCAAATCCCGGGAGAATCCGCCGGCCCCGGTGGCGCAGAAGACGCAGCCGAACGCGCAGCCGACCTGCGTGGAGACGCACGCGGTCCAGCGGCGGGGGCTGGGCTTGAGCAGGACGCTCTCGACCGCCAGCCCGTCGGCCAGCTCCAGCGCCGCCTTGCGGGCCCGGCCGTCCTCCGAAACCGCCGTGGAGCGCGCGCGCAGGCACAGGATGGGAGCGGCGCGTTCCAGGCCGCGGCGCAGCTCCAGCGGCAGCACGTCGATCTCCTCGTAGGACGAGGCCGCCTCGGCGAAGACCCCGCGCGCGATCTGCCGGAGCCGGTAGGGAGCGGCCCCAAGCTCCTTGAGCGCCGCCGCCGCGCGGCCCATGTCCACTACAGGAGCACCCCGCAGCCGGACCGGCCGCGCTCCAAGACCGCCCGGGCCGCCTGGCGCCCCGAACGCACGCACTCGGCCGTGCCGAGCCCCCGGTAGGAATCTCTGGCGAGGCATAGCCCCGGGAACGACCGCAGGCAGGATTCCAGGCGGCGCAGGCGCAAGCCGTGCCCCACGGCGTATTGCGGGCAGGCCTGCGGCCAGCGCGCGACGCGGGTCCAGCGGGGATGAGCCTCGCCCAGGCCCAGCAGCTCGCGCAGTTCCCCCCGCGCGCGGCGCGCGGCTTGCGCCTCGTCGCCCTGAACGTCGAACTCGCGCCCCGCCCCGCCCAGCAGGACCCGGACCAGCGTCAGACCATCCGGCGCCGAGCCCGGGAAGACCGCGGTCTCGAACGCCGCCGAGGCCAGGCACCGTCCCTCCCGGCGAGGCACGAGCAGGCCGGGACCGGCCGGCAAGGCGGGCAAATCGCGGCGGTTGTACGCCAGAACGGCGACCGCGACGCTCGCGAACCGGATCT
>JAQUMZ010000267.1 GCA_028717865.1 Elusimicrobiota bacterium
GCAGACCGCCACGCGGTCGGGCTTCTCCTTCTTGAGGATCATGAGCAGCATGCGGGCGAAGCCGTAGAGCGCGCCCACCGGCTCGCCCCGGGAATTCGTAAGCGGCGGCAAGGCGTGGTAGGCCCTGTGGAGGAAGGCGTGCGCGTCGACCAGGTAGAACCTGGGCTTCATGGGGGACAATTAAAGGACGTCGAAACGTCGTTTATGGCGTTGATCGCGGAACGGAATTAGTTTTACGCTGCGGCGAACATAGCGTCGATTTTCTTCTTGATGTCCGACTTGGAATGGACGCCGACCAGCTGCTCGACGACCTTCCCGTTCTTGAAAAACAAAAGGCTCGGGATGGCGGAAATGCGGTAGGTCGCGGCCGCGTTGGGATGCGCGTCGGTGTTGATCTTGGCCACGCGCATGCGCCCCTGGTATTCCTCGGCCAGCTCCTTGACCACGGGCGCGAGCATCCGGCAGGGCCCGCACCACGGCGCCCAAAAGTCCACGAGCACCGGCTGGGGGCTTTCCAGGACTTCCCGCTGAAAACTCGCATCCGTCAATTCGATCTCGGCCATCGCGAATATCTCCTGGGATTCAATTCTGAGGCAGGCGTCGCGTCACTTTCATGATAGCAGGACGGCGCCGATCAAGTCAAGAAAATCGGCGTTGCAATGACCACCCTAACGGCACCGGCGCCCCCTCGTATGGGGCGCCGGTTGCGCTCGACTGGACGGCGTCGAGCGCCGGCTTAACGACAACACCGCCCGGCCAAAGCCGTTCCCCAGGTTCGCGCCCGACCGGAGGGAGGGCGCGAACCCCGGCGCCGACACTCCGGTCGGCGCCGTTTCCGTTGTTCGCCCAGCGGGCTGGCCGTCCGAGTCGTTGGGGTTGATGCCGATCTACCCACCCTAACGGAACCGGCGCCCCCTCGTATGGGGCGCCGGTTGCGCGGTCGCTGCGCTCCCGCGCTCGTCTTGGGGGACAAATCACGCGAACTCCGCGGCCGGCCGCTTGAGCACCGAAAGTATCTCCGCCCAAAGCTCGTCTATGGTGACGGGTTTGGGCAGGAAGGCCGCCGCCCCGGCCAGCAGGCCCTCGACGCGGTCCCGGGGATCGTTGTAGCGCGAGGCCGCCGAGATCAATATGACGGGCACGCCCCGGACCTCCTCCATGTGCCGGATGCGCCGGCACAGGTCCAACCCGTTGGCGTCGGGCAGGCGGACGTCCACCACGATGACGGACGGACGCTGGCGCTTGAGCGCCGCCAGCCCCTCCTGGGCCGTGCCCACTCCGACCGCCTTGACGCCGCGCAAGGACATCACGTCCGCGAAGGTCTCGCGGAAATGTTCGTCGTCCTCTATGATGCAGATTAAGAACTCGCCCGTCGCGCTCATCCCGCCACCCCTCGGCCCCGCCCATGGGAGAGGCCGGCCCCCGCGAAAACGGACTGTCCCAAGAATTCCGCCGCCTTGACCGCCAGGCGCGCCGCCCGGCCCGGAACGACCGGCGGCAGCGTCCGGCGCAGCGCGTCGTAGGCGGCCTCCAGGTCCACGACTCCGGGCCCCGGGGCGGACCCGGCGGCCCCCGCCACGGCGTCGAGCTTGCCGCCGGCGGAATCCACGCCGAAAATCATGGCCAGCAGTACGATGGCGCCGGCGGCGGCCGCGGCGGCCGATCCGGCCAGGCCCTTGAGCGGTCCCAGCGCGGGATCGATCCGGTCGGCCCCGTCAAGATGGACGGGCCAGGCGCCCTCGGCCCGGCCCCCGGCCGCCAGCGCCGCGCGGCGCGCGCCGCCCGTCTCCGGATCCCGGTAGACGAGCGCGTCCGCCAGGATCAGGACGTGCCCACGCTCGGCGAGCTTGCGGATCAGGAGCGATTCCGGGCCGGCCGGATCGTCCCCGCGCCAGGGCAAGGCGATGACGGGGTTGCCGTCCGCGGCGGCCACGGTCAGGGCCTTCAGGATATCGTCCGCGGTCGCTCCGGAGCCGGCGGAAGCCTTGTAGTGGACCGCGGTCCTCAGCCAGGGCGCGTAATGCAGCAGAATGCTGGTCGCCCAAGTTCCCCGGCCGTCCTCGTCGCCGTCGGGCCCGTTGGCGAGGTTGACCGCGCCCTTGACCCGCTTGAGCAGCGGATGCTCGAGATCCACGCCCGCGCCGATGACGCCCACGCCGGGCTGCGGGACGGCCGGTCCCAGCCAGCTTTGCAGGAAACGCGCCGCCGCGCCCGGCTCGGGCTCGCCCCACAGCCCGCGCGCCAGGTCCCGCACCGGACCCGCCCGGGACAGGCGCAGGCTCTCGGCCAGGCTCGCCGCGCCGCGCTCGGGCGGCGCCGCGGCTGCGGCGAACTCGCGTCGGACGTTGTCATAAACCCGGAAACCCAGCTCCTCCAGGAACTCCCGGAACTCCCCGGCGCGGCCGGCGTCGACGCGGATGGTGGCGGCGTTTATCAGCGCGTAGGTGGCCACCGGCGTGGCCCCGTAATAGGCCATATCCTCGGCGTCCACCCCCGCCGCCTCGAGCTGCGCGAGCATGCCCTGCTGGACCCGGGCGTAAAGGCCTACGGCGTCGGCCTGGCCGAGATCGACGAATGAAAGGTGCTGGTCCCGGGACAAGACCCGCGGCGCTCCCTCGAAAACCACGATGAGCTCGGCGGGGCGGTCGTCGAGGGAGACCGCGGCGGGCACGGAAGGTCCGGCCAGCGCCGCGGGGAGTTCGGCGCGCGCCAGGCCCGGCGCGCGCGGACCCGACAGCATCCGCGCCGGCGCGGCGTCGACCGCCGCTTCCGGCGCGGCCTCATGGTAGCGCCCCACCCGGCCCAGGAAATCCCGCTCCAATCCGGCCTTGGCCTCCAGCGGCCCCATCCGGTCGAAGCCGGGCAGTTCCCGGGCCAAGCCTTGCAGCGCCGTCGGCTCGCCGGGCTCCCGAGGGCTTCGCGCCGAGGCCCCCGGGACCGCCACCCCCGCGCCGCCGGGCGCGGCGGCGGCCGCCGGCGCCGACAGCCCCGCAACCGGATAGACGAACCGTCCGTCCCACGCCGAAGGCGCCGGCGCGGCCAGCGTTCCGCCCTCCAGGCGGACCGGCCCGCCGACAGAAACGGCTGCGGCTGCGCCCGCTGCGGCCGCGGACGCCGTTCGCGCGCGCGCCGCGACGACCGCGGCGGCGGTTTCTCGGACCGCCGCGCCGGGCAGAGTTCCCAGCATGGACGCGGCCAGCGCCAGGGAAATCGGAGCCCTCAGGACCTGCATGCCGGTATTATATCGGGGCCGCCGCTCCGTCGTACGGGTCCAAGGTCCCAACCCCGGGACAACAAACGACCCATGACGCTGGGACTAGCGCCGCGCGGGAGGTGGGCCCGATAGGAATCCCGGAAATAGGCCCCCGGACCGCGGCGCCATACCGCCTAAAAAAACCCCCGCGCGCGGCCGGCCGCGCGCGGGGTTTTTGCGGGTTGCGGCTCAGCGCGACGCGTCCCGGACCTCGGACAGCTCGTAGAGGCGCTCGATGCGCTGGGTCGTGTCCGGATGGGTGATGAAGAGGTTCATGAAGAAGTCGTCGGCCTTGCCCACCACCGCCTCCATGACCCGGTCCAATTTCGGCAGGGCCCCCGCCTGCTGGAGCTGCTGCAGCGGGTTGACCGTGTAGATATGCGCGTTGGCCGCCACGATCGGCAGCCGCTCGGCCGCCACCGGCATGGCCGTCTTGGGACGCCAGCTGGTCAGCAGGCCCAAAGCCAGGGCCAGGGCCTCGGGATCCTCCCCGAGCCGGCCGCCGTCCTCGTCGGCCATGCCCTCGTTGGAGCGCGAGGCGGCCATCTGCGTGATCTGCAGGATGATGGGTCCCCAAAGCGCCGCGAACACCCGCAGCAGGGCGGGCAGCGAGCCTACGGCCAAGCCCGTCGCCACCGGCTCCAGGGTCACGCGGGCGTCGCCTTTCTTGAACACGTCGCCCAGGTCCGACGGCTGGCGCGACTTGGTAAACAGGCGCGCCTTGACGCGCGCGCCCAACGCCCGGGCGTGTCCCACGGCCCACATCACGCCGTAGGACGCGAAGGCTACGGCCGAGGAAATGGCGGCCGCCACGCAGCCCAGCAGCATGTGCCGGTCCATGACGTGGCTCAGCTCGTGCGCCAGGACCCCGCGCAGGGCGCGCACGCCGAGCTTCTTGAGGTCCGCGGCCGATGCCGCCTTGACCGCCTCGGCGACCTCCCGCGGCGCGGCTTGCGCCGAAACGCCCGGGACGGAGCCCGCGATGGCCTTGCGGAAGACCCGGAAAGACTTGCCGTCCGGATCCGTGGCCGCGAGCATCCGGATCAGGCCGGCGCGCAACTCCTCGGGGTTCAGCGTCATTTCCTTTATGCCCGCGGTCACGCCCACCAGGGCGTGGAAGGGGCTGCGGCCCGTGGCGTAAGCGTTGGGAGCCGTCATGGGGTCGTTGACCAGCTCCGGCATGGGGATGGGCGCGCGGCCCCGGGCCGCGCGCGCGGCGTTGATCCGGTCGCGCAGCTCGCGCACGATGGAAAAGAA
>JAQUMZ010000268.1 GCA_028717865.1 Elusimicrobiota bacterium
GTCGAGGTGTAGGGGCAGCTGTTGCGGGGCAGGCGGGCGGCCCAGTCCGGCGCCAGGAGCCCCGCCTTGGCCGCGGCATCGATGTCGTAGGCCAGGGCCAGGGTCAGCACGTCGGCGGCCAGACCGTTGATCACGGCCAGGGCCTGCTTGCCCGAGCCGCCGTGAGACTGGTTGATCGTCACCGCTTGACCGGTCCGAGCCAGCCAATGCTTGGCGAAGGCCGCGTTGAACTCCTGGTAGAGCTCCCGCGTCGGATCGTAGGATACGTTGAGCAGAGCCGCAGGTTCGGCGGCCGCGGCGGCCGCCGGCAGCCATAGAAGAACAGCCGCACGCCGTAGGCGCGCGGCTAGGTGCCACGCTTCAAAAACCATCCCTATAGCTACTGGAGAAGCGTGGCACCTGTTCTTAGCTGACCAATCCTTTGCATTCATGGCATCACCTCACCGGGCAATAGCCCCAGGCGACCGGCTTGGCCGGCGGCCTGAACTCTCCCTCGCCAACGCGGATCAGTGCCTGCGCGGGAGCGCCGCCGCGCTCGATCAGTATCTTTACCATGGTTTCCGGCCGCGCCTGGGCGACGATCCGTTGGAATTGCGCCAAGCTGCGGACCCTGCGGCCGTTGAACCTGAGTATGCGGTCGAGGCTTTGCAGGCCGCCGGCCTCGGCCGGGCCGCCCGCGTAGACCGTGCCCGCCATGACGCCCGGGCCGTCTGGGACGGGGACGGCCTCGAGGGCGAGCTCCGGAATGAGGAGCCCCCGCGCCGCCGCGGCGAAGGCGCCCGCGCCCGGGGCGTAAAGCGGACAACCGGGGACGTTGCAGCGGCCCCGGTGGTCCAGCATCCCGCTGCAGTATGGGCAGGGCCGCAGGGCCATGCTCCAAGCCGCCGCCTCCCTCCAGCCGCCGGCCGCGGGCCGGTCGGCCAGCAGGCGGCAGAAGCGGTGCATGCCCAAGGCCAGGAGCACGGCGACCACGAAGCCCAGCGCGTAGAGCAGCTTGGTCGCCTTCTCGGCGAAGCACTCTTCGGGAGGCGCGGCCTGCGCGATCGCCGCGGTCGGCGGGGCGGGAGAATGTCTGACGGTTCTGCGATAATACATGGCATGACCTCATTTCGCGGCGAGCCGCACCGACACGTCGGCGATATCGGTCCGGTCCCGGGTCAGGGCTTGCCGCAGGCTCTGGGCGATGCCCAGTCCCTCGCCCAGGGCGCGCTCCTTGGCTACGGCCACCTCCAGGTCCACCCAGAGCTTGCGTCCTACGAGCCGCGTCTTGACTTCCCGGACCGCGGCGACGCCCGGCACGCCGGCGGCGAGCTCGGCGATGCGCGCCGACTGCGCGCCGGGGGAGAAATCCAGCAGCTCCTTGACGGACTGCTCGAGGCCGTCCAGCGCGATCTTGGCTATCCATACTCCTATGAGCACGCCCACCAGCGCATCCATGCTGGGCAGGCCGAGATTGGCCATGACCACGGCCAGCACGACCGCGGCCGATGTCCCCGCGTCGGCCCAGTTCACCGAGGCATTGGCCAGGACCGAGGCGCTTTGGCTGTGGCGCGCCGCGCAGGCGCAGTAGGCGTATACGATTAGGCTGCCCGCGGTGGAAACCGCGGCCACGGCCGCGGCCACCAGGGAGGGGGGCTTTTCCGGCCCCACCACCGCCAGCTCCCATACCGCCGCGGCCATGAAGCCGGCCGCGGCCAGCAGCAGGGTGAAGTTGATTACGGCCGAGGCCAGGAACTCCATCTTGCCGTAGCCGTAGTGGTGGGTATCATCCCGGCCCTTGGCGGCCACCCTCAGGCTGAAGAGGACCAGGCCCGTGATCGCCACGTTGGCCAAGGTCTCCAGGGCGTCCGCCAGCAGCGAGCGGCTGCGGGTCTCATAGACGAAACCGGCCTTGAGCACGAACAGGGCCGCGTTGACGCCCAGGGCGATCCAGGACGCCCTGACCGCGCAGCCCTCGCAATCGCGCCCCGCCGGGACTTTGTCACTCATAGATCACGTTGACCGTGCCCACGTGCTTCACGCCGCGGCGCAGGGCCCCGCTTATGCGCTGCGCCAGCTCCTGCGCCCGGCTCATGGGCAGCTCCGGGGGCAGCTTGAGGGTCAGGTCCACCCAAAGGCTGCGGCCGACCTGCCTGGCCTTGACGCGGCGCGCGGCCCCGGGGCCGGCGACCCTCTGCGCGATGTCGTGGATCGCCTCCAGCTCCGCCTTTTTGGGGGCGCGGTCGAGCAGGCCCAGGCTGGCGTGGCGCAGTATCTCGCCGCTCAAGACCAGCAAATGCGCCGCCTCGAGGATGGCCACCAGGGGGTCGAGGAAATGCCAGCCGCCCAGCTTGGCGCCCAGGATGGCCAGGACCGCGGCCACGGAGGAAAGGGCATCGGCCCGGTGATGCCGGGCGTGGGTGAGTATGGCCGGGCTGTTCAGGCGCCGGTAGGCGCAGATGTTGAAGTGGTAGATGGTCTCGTTGACCAGGGCGGCTATCAAGGCGCCGATCAACGCCGTCCAATGCGGTTGGGGATAGCGGCCGAAGGCCAGGGCCCAGACCGCCTCGCCCAGCAGCAGCAGGGTCGCCGCGAAAATGATGAGCCCGGTCACCAGCGAGACCACGTCCTCCATCGCGCCGTAGCCGTAGGGATGGGCCGCGTCCGCCGGGTTTTCCGCCACCTTGAGGCCGAGCAGGATGGCCAGGGCGGAGATCACGTCGTGTATGGAGTAGACGGCGCTCATGGTCAGGGCCCGGGAATGCGTGTAGTAGCCCACCACGCCCTTGAAGACGCCCAGGAGCAGGCTGTCCCAGAGCCCGAACCAAGTCAGGTTGTAGGCGCAGCGGACGCATTTTCCCTGGTCGTACATCCTAACTCCTATATCTCCAAGGGCTCCTCGGGCCGCGGCGCGCCCAGGGTTTGACGGGCCCGGATCAGGAACCGGCGCAGCCGCCGGGCCCAACCGGCGCGCCGGCCGTTAGGCCGGCTGGGTGGAGCGCTCGCGCCGCCCAGCCGACGGCCCGCCCTCGTTTCGTTCATGGCTCTCCTTGCGCCTCAGGTTGATGATCTCGGCCGAATAGTAGGCGTCTACCACGGACCAGACCCACACCGGCAGCGCGATGAAGAATCCGATCAGGACCGAGCACAGCCAGGTTCCCAGCATGGCGCCCAATACGAACAGGAACGCCTTGACGAACTCGCCGTTGTAGACCTGGCCCAAGCCGGGAATGAAGAACGACAGGACCGACGCCAGCTCGGGGCTCTTCATTCGCATGTCTGCCTCCCCGCGTCCGGCCTTTCCGGGACCTCTTCCGCTTTCGCTTGCCGGGACGCGTTCAACTCCGCTTCCAGTTCCCGTATCCTGCGGCTGAGCCGCCAGCTCGTCTTGAGGCCCAGTACCGCGGTCATGATCACCCCGGCCAGGGCCGAGACCAGTATGAGCGCGATGATGGGGAATTGCGCGGTCTGCCAGGCCATGAAATGCATCTGCACGTGATGGGGGTTCTGGAAGGTGAAGAGCACCGCCAGCAGGGCCGCCACCAGGATCACGATCAGTTGGATAATCATATGCCGCCGGTTCATCCGCGCTGAAAAAGCCAGGCCACGTAGGCGCTGGATACGGCCAGGAAAATCAGGGCCAGGGGCGCCGCGGTTCGGGCGTAGCCGAGGAAAGTCAGACGTTGCGCCTTGGCCGCGGCGGCTGGCCGCGCCGCCAGCAGCGTGGCCGCAGCGCTGCCCGCGGTGGCGCCGGTCAGGGTCGCGCTGGAGCCGGCCAGCACGCCCAGGGAGAGCGACCACCAGCACAAGTCGTGGGGAGACGCGGCCGGGAAGGCCGCGGCCAGCGGCACGAACAGGGCGGTGCAGGGTCCGGCGTTGAGAAAGGCCGTGGCCGCGGCCGCGGCCCACATCAGCAGCAGGCAGCGCAGCAAGGCGCTGCCGCCGGACAAGCCCAGGATCGCGGCGCCGAGGCCGTCCAAGAGGCCGCAAGCCCGGGCCGCGCCCACCAGGATGAAAAGTGCGGAGAAAAAGAGGACGTCGCGCCAGTCCAGCTCGCGCAGCAGCCGTCCCGGTTCCGGTCCGGCGCAGAAAAGCGCCGCCAACCCGCCGGCGGCCGCGATCCACGCGGGCGGCAGGCCCAGCCAGCCGCCCGCCGGGAAGCCCGCCGCCACGGCCGCCAGTATGATCAAACCGCGCCGGACCGTGCGCGGATCCTTCAAGCCGCGGCCGTGCTCATCGCCGCGGCCGTCCGGGTTGCGCGCGATGGAGCCCAGCAGCGCGGCGCGCTGCGGCGGCAGGTCGGGCGGGGCCGGCCGGGTCCGGGGCGCCGGGGCGAACAAGGCGCCGTAGCGGCGGCCGGCCGCCGGCCTCGGCTGCCGGGAGGTCGTCCAGAGGCGGTCCTGGGTCACGCGCAGGTAGATGAGGGTGACCACGAGCAGGAGCAGGCAGATGGGCAGCATGTTGGGAATAAAGGGGGTGAAGCCCATCCCGGCGCGACTGGCGAACAATATATTCGGGAAATTCCC
>JAQUMZ010000269.1 GCA_028717865.1 Elusimicrobiota bacterium
CCAGGTCGATGTCTACGACACCGATCCCAACAACCTGCCCTGCTGGTCGCCGAGCGGCCTGCCCATGAGCCCCTTGGTCTTCGCGGGCTCCACGACCGTGCGCTGCAATCTGGTCTCGGCCTCCATAGACGGGCCGCGTCAGGTGGGGGTCATGGGGCAGGGCATCGCCAGCGAGGCCAATCCATCCAGTCCCGTGACGGTCTTGGCCCAGCCGGCCACCCGCCTGGTCGCCCTCTTTCCCGGCGAGACGCGCCAGCAGGGCAAGTATCTGACCGCGCCCTACGGCAAGAGCGGCCCGCCCGCGCCCCAGTTGGTGGGCCACGTGACCACGGTTACGGTCTACGGCGTCGACGCCTACTACAACACCGACACCTCGGCCAATTTAAACATCACGGCCGATCTCTACACCGACGCCTACGACTCCAATCCGGGGACGCAGGCGTTGGTCAACGGGGCCACTGAGTTCCAGTTCACGCCCGTAACCGCCTCTACGCAGGACTTCACAGCCGGCAGCGTTTCGCTGCCGGTAGGCACATCGCATTACACCACCGGTTCCTGCCCGAGCTGCGCTTCGGGCGCGCCGCCCCTGCCGGTCTGGTGGGGCGCGCCGGAGAAGCTGCAGGTCGTGGCCGAGGGCCAGAAGGCCGCCCCGGGCAAGTGGCCCTATGACTCCGATCCGACCATGGGCGGCCGCTCGATAACGTCCGCCGCCCCGCTTACGGCCGGCAACACCACCACCTTGACCGTCAATCTGGTCGACCATTACTTCAACGTCGTGCGGGGCACGACGCCTTTCATGTCCGAGGTTGTGCTGCCCGTCTCCTCCTATACCCCGGTCGTAGAGCTGGCCTTTCCGACCGACCCCAATATCCAGGCACGCGGTCTGGCGCCCGCGCCCTACCGCAAGAGCCTCGAGAACGGGACCACCAGCTTTACGGCCATACCCGTCACGCGCGGCACGGACTTCCGTTTGCGCGCGGCCGATACCAAGCTGACCGGCACCTCCTACAGCACCGACACCGTCGCCGGCATCACCGTCAACGCCAACGCGGCCGTCGCCTTGCAGGTCCTGGTGCCGCCGGAGACCCCGGCGGAGGGCACGCTCACGGGCAAGGGGGTCGCCACTCCCGGTCCGCTGACCGCGGGCAGCCCCTACGATGTCACGGTCCGCGCCGTGGACCTCTATTGGAACAAGGCCAACTCGGGCCGCTACGTCAAGCTCGGCGTCAACGACGGCTACGCCGACGTCCCCGCCCGCCAGCCCCTGGCCGCGGGCGAGTACACTTTCAGCGGCTTCATCCCCAGCGCCTCGACCGCCAATCTGACCGTAACGGTCGAGGATGACTCCGGCGCCACGCCCCTGCTGGCCAGCCAGACCACCTCCCAGATCGTGGTCAACGTGGGTTCCCCGGCCAAGCTGATGGTGATGCTGCCCAACGAACTGCGCGTGCCTGGCAAGAACGTCGCGCCCTTCGGCGTGAACGGGGCGGTCTTCGTCGCCACGGCGGGCGTGAACTTCATGCCCACGGTATTTGTCGCGGACGGCCGCTACAACTGGGTCGCGGGCGTGGCGCAGTATCCCATCCAACTGCTGACCGACGACCCCGCGGATTCCGACGGGATCCTGGGCGAATACGCCATGACCAACGGCAGCTTCACCGTGCCGAGCCCCGGCCCCATTCTTTACACCGCGGGCGGCCGCACGCTCTCGGCGCGCGATGCCGACACGAACGCCCCCGCGCTGCCGGATTCCGCCGCGCGTTCCATCGTGGTCAATCCCAATACCCCGACCAAGCTGCGCACCCTTCTGCCCACTTGCCCGCCCCCGGGCGTGTGCCCGCCCGAGACGAGGGTCTCGGGGCCCACGGGCAACGGGCGCGTGGCGGCGCCGCTGACCACGGCGGCGGGCAAGGCGGTGACCATCACGGTGGACATCACCGACGGCTTCTGGAACCTGGTTCCGGGGGCGACGCAGGAGGTGCGCCTGGTTTGCGACGATCCCTTCGCCGTGGTCGTGCCCACGACCCAGGTGATCTCCGCCTCGGCCACCTACAGCGTGACCTTCAAGCGCGCCGGCACCAGCAAGGTCTGGGCCGAGCTGGTCGATCCCCTGCCCGATCCGCCGTGGGCCTGGTCGCTGGCCAAGGACACCGCGACGGCGGTCACCGTAACGGCTGGCGCGGCCGAGCGCTTCCTGATCAAGCTGCCCGGCGAGGACTTCGAAATGGGTTCGGGCACCGGCAAGCGCGGCACGCCCAATCCGGATCACACGGCCGGAGAGACGTTTTCCGTGACCATTGGCCTGGTCGACGCCTATTTCAACCTGGTGAAGGACCGTGCCGCCGAGGCCAGCCTGCTGATCCCGAGCGACGGCTTCGCGCCCTACGTCTCGACCGTGGCCATCAATACCGACGAGGGTTACACCGACCCCATCACGGTCAGCCTGCGCCGGGCCGCGACCGGGCATTACCTGGTGGCGCGGGAGTACTCCGCCACCGGGATCGCCGATGATCCCAAGTCGTCGACCTTCACGGTCCTGGCGGCCGCGCCGATGGGCCTGCAGCTGGTTCTGCCCGGCCAGACGGCCCAGCCGGGAGGCGGGGACTATCCCAACGGCGGGATTTCCGGCCGCATCTCCACGCCCACGGCCGGCACTCCGTTCACGGCCGCGGTCAACCTGGTCGACCGCTACTTGAACGTCAACACCGAGGCCGACGAGTGGCGCCACGTATACTTCTACAGCTCCGACGCCTATGATATCGAGCCGGCCACCCAGCCCATGTCCAACGGGACGCTTCCGGTCACGTTCAACCTGGTCACCAAGACCACCAGCGCGGTAATCTCCGTCTATCCCGATGACCAGGAGGCCAGCCGGGTCTGCACGGCCAACGCCAACCCCTACATATGCCAGGCCGGCAACGCGGCGGCCAGGACGCCAAAGTTCAAGGTCTGGGCTTCCACCGCCGTGCAGCTGCAGGTGCTGCTGCCCGGCGAGAGCCTCGCCCCGGGCAAGTGCGACTACCAACCGGGCGTGGTCTGCCGGGTGCTGGGCGCCCAGGAGGGGGTTCCCGGCAAATCCAGCAGCCCCGCCAATTTCCTCATCGCGGTGCCCCAGACCTCATTACTGGCCAACGTATATCTGCTCGACAAATTCTGGAACGTGGCCACCGAGCGGCCCGAGGGCGCCGCCAACCAGGACACGAATCCGCCGGCCGTGATGCCCAAGGTCCAAGTGACCATGCCATCGGATCCGGCGGCCGCCCTGCCCTCGGCGCAGACCCTGGGCTTGGGCCTCTGGAGCTTCCCGGTCTCGCCGCTTACCGCGCTGTCGACCTACACGGTCGCGGCGGCCACCACCAGCGATTCTCCCGTCGCCTATTCCTCGGGGACCTCGTCTCAGTTCTGGGTCCTGCCCGGCCCGGCCCACCATATGCACTTCAGCGGGGTGCCGGCCTTGATCCAGGCCGGGATCAAGTTCTCCGCGACCCTTTCCGTGCACGACCAATACCACAACCTGCTCTCGACCGGCCCCAACGCCTACCGCGGCTCGGTGCAGTTCGCGGGGGAGGTATTCGGCGGCAACCAGGATCCTACCTTCTCGCCGCCGACCGTGCTCTTCTCCTCTTCCGTGGACCGCGGACAGCGCGTCATGACCGATCTGGCCACGCTCCGCAAAGCCGGGACCTGCCCGGTCGGCGGCCCCGGCGGCGGCCGCTGGATATTGGCTTTCGACATGACCCACCCCGAGATTAACACCGAGGTGGAGCCTTATTCGCATCAGCCCTGCGTCACCGTCACTCCGGGCCCCTCAGATTCGGTGCAGGTTTCTCCCCTCAGCGACGTGGAGGTCCCGGCGGGTTCCCAGGTGCCCGACGCGCCCGGGTTCAAGGAGTTCACCGGGCAGCTGACCGACGCGTTCGACAATCCCATCGTCGACGCCGAGGAGCTCGAGGTCGCCGTAGTCGACGTACACGGCAACCCGGGCCATCTGACCTGGTATGCCGGCGCCACCCCGGTTCATCTGGGCGTGGGGGTGTCCACCACGGTCACCACCGACTCCGACGGCCGGGTCGGCTTCGCCAACAAGCTGGCCTATTTCGTGTCGAGTCAGGCGGGCGACAGCGTCCGCGTCTGGGTCGGAACCCAGGCCGCGCCCGGGAACCTCACGCCTTACATCAACGCCAAGAAGAATATCTCGGGCTCCCTGATCACGGTCGGGGGCACCCCCAGCAAGCTGGTGTTCGTCACCTCGCCCACCGCCGCGACGGTGGGAATAAACGAGGTGGCCGGCGCCGGGGCCGAGTTCGTCCTGGAGCGGCGCGATGATTTCGACAACGTCACGCGCCTGGGAGACTCCATCGTAGCGCTGAAGGTGGACCAGACCGCCGCGCACACTGCCAACCACCGCAGCCTGGGCCTGTTCGGCAACAGCGGCGACTACGGCTTCCGGGACGAGGCCAACAGCAGCTTTATATCGGGTTTCACGATATACGAAG
>JAQUMZ010000270.1 GCA_028717865.1 Elusimicrobiota bacterium
GATCTGTGCCCGAGGCCGCGGACGATCCGGAGGAGGTTTCCGCCCGAGCCGGCCAGGCCAGAGCCCAGGGCTTGCAGGCCCTGGGCCCGGCCGTAAAATACGACGGAGGGGGCTCGCGGCTGCTGGCTCCGATCCTGGTGGAGATGCGGGCCCCCGCAGCCTCCCCGGCCGGCCAAGCGCAGACGAGGTCCGCCTTGATCTACGCCTGGCAAGGCGAGACGCGCAGTTGGGAGCCGCTGGCGGCTCAAGTGGCCTCAGCCGATGGCCGCATACGCGCCCAGGCGGGGTCCTGGGCGGTTTTCGGCGCGTTCTGCGCCGCGCCCGCGGCCGATAGCCTCGGAGGAGTGGGCAAGGTGTTCGTCTTCCCCAACCCCGCTCGGCGCAACCTGACCTTCCACGTCGAATCCGGTTTGGCGGAATGGGTGGAAATACGCGTCTATGCGTTGACCGGAGCCTTGGTTTACGCGACCACGCTGACGGGAGGGCCTAATCTGGTCGATCGCGGCGATGGTCCGCGGTCGGCTTACGAACACATTTGGAGCTTGGGGGGCGCGGCCAGCGGGACGTATTACTACACGATTTCGGTAAAACAAGGCGGGATCACGACGCGCAGGGCCGGCAAATTCGCCTTGATCCGTTGAGGCGGGTCAGAAAAACGCCAGGAACTTGTCTTCGTACTCCTCGAACAAGCCGTATTGGCGCAGCTTGCGGCCCAGGGGTTCGAGCACGGAGCGGTCCCGGCGCGCCCGGGCCAGGAGTTCCTCGATTTCGCGGCGCCTTCGGGCGGCCTCATGGCCCGCGGGATCGAACAAGCCGCGCCGCTCCAGGTCGCGGACGTTGACCGGGAAGGCCCGGGCGGCCTCGTCCAGGGTCAACTTCATCAGGGCCAGGCCCCAGGCCCCGTCCGGGCAACGCACCACGGCCTCGTCGCGGTCGCCGCGGGCCTCCAGGTCGGCCACGATGCGCTCGCAGACCTCCTTGGCGCTCGAGCTCAGCACGCGCGTGCGCAGGTCCTCGTTCTTGAAATTGTACTCGAGCGCCCGCAGCAGGTCGCGGTAGGCCTCGGAAAGCAGTTCGGCGAACTGGGAACTTTGCCGGCCGAAGCCCTGCCAGCGCTTGGCCAGGCTGTCCGGGGTCAGGATCTGGGGCCGGCGCGAGACCACCCGGCCCCGGCGCAAGCGGGCGCGGTTCTCCAGCTCCTCGACCGGAGAAACCAGGTGGTAGGGCATGGTGGTGGCCCCGAAGGTGGCCAGGGCCCGCTTGGGGGCGCGCAGCACCTCGACGCGCTTCAGGAGGCTCTGGAAGGTCGGCGCGTCCATGCTCTCAGTATAGCACGGCGCGGCTCAGCGCCGCCGGAAGCGCATGCCGCTCGACCGGGCGATGCGCCGGCGCAGGCGGAAGTGGTGCGTGATCGGCGGTTTGTAGGGGGTCAGATGCGGCGGCACCCGGTAAGGGAAATCGGGGAAGGCGCAGCGGGGAATGGTCGCGCCGATGAAAGACTCTATGGCGGTCACGAAGCGCTCCTCGTCGAGCGCCATGAGAGTGATGGCGTCGCCCACGGCGAAGACCCGCCCCGTGCGGCCGATGCGGTGCACGTAGTCCTCGGGATGCAGGGGGACGTCGAAATTGACGACGTGGCTGATGTGGCGCACGTCCAGGCCGCGGGCGGCGATGTCGGTGGCCACGAGTATCTGCTGTTTTTGTCCCCGGAAGCCTTGCATGGCGCGGTCGCGCTCGGCCTGGGTCTTATTGGAATGGAGAACCGCGACGGGGATGCCGTGGGTTTCCAGGAAGCGCGCTACCTGGTCGGCCCGCGATTTGGTCCGGGTGAAGACCACGGCCGAGGTGATCTTGGTGTTCCGCATGATGGTCAGCAGAAGTTCCCGCTTCTGGTCCGCCAGCACCGGATAGAGCATCTGGGTGATGCCGGATGCGGGGGCGGCCGGGGGGTCGATCTGTATGCGCACGGGGTCGCGCATGAATTCGTTGACCGCGCGCTGGATCTCGGGCGGTATGGTGGCGGAGAACATCATGGTCTGGCGCTCTCGGGGCAGGCTGTTCATGATGCGGCGGATGTCGGGCATGAAGCCCATGTCGAGCATGCGGTCGGCCTCGTCGAGCACGGACACGCGCACGCCGTCGAGACGCAGGGTGCGCCGCTGGTAGTGATCGAGCAGGCGCCCGGGCGTGGCCACCACGATTTGGGCGCCCTGGCGCAGGGCCTGGGCCTGGTTGTGGAAGCTGGCTCCGCCGATGATCAGCGCGCATTTGACCTCGCTGAAGCGCGCCAGGTCGCGCGTCGCGGTCTCGACCTGCGCGGCCAGTTCCCGGGTGGGGACCAGCACCAGGGCGCGCACGCCGGGCTGACGGTCCTTGAGCAGGCGCTGGAGCAAGGGCAGCACGAAGGCCACGGTCTTGCCGCTCCCGGTCATGGCCGAGCCGAGCACGTCGCGCCCTTCCAGGGCGGGGGGGACGGCCTGTACCTGTATGGGGGTGAAGCTCTTGAACCCCATGGCTTTGATCCCATTGAGCAGTTCGGGAAGAAGATTATATTGGGCGAAAGGCATGCTGTTTTATCTCCGTGGCCGCCGCGTTGAAGGCGGAGGCTCAGTAGCGGTAGTTGTCCGCCTTGTAGGGCCCGTCCGCGCTGATGCCCAGGTAGTCGGCCTGGGCCTTGGTCAGGCGGGTGAGCCGGGCGCCCAGCTTGGCCAGATGCAGGCGGGCCACCTTCTCGTCGAGCAGCTTGGGCAGGACGTAGACCTCGTTCTTGTACTTGCCCCGGCCGCGCTGGGACCAGAGCTCGATCTGGGCCATGGTCTGGTTGGTGAAGGAGGCGCTCATGACGAAGCTCGGATGGCCCGAGGCGCAGCCGAGGTTGACCAGCCGGCCCTCGGCCAGCAGGGTGAGCACCTTGCCGTCGGGCCATATGAACTGGTCGACCTGGGGCTTGACGGTCACGCGCCGGATCTTCTTGTCCTCGACGATGGAGGCGACGTCGATCTCCAGGTCGAAGTGGCCGATGTTGCAGACGATGGCATGGCTCTTCATGGCGTCGAGATGCTTGCGCGTGATGATGTCGCGGCAGCCGGTCGCGGTGATGAAGATGTCGGCGCGCGGCGCGGCGTCGTCCATGGTCACGACCTCGTAGCCCTCCATGCAGGCCTGCAGGGCCGTGATGGGGTCGATCTCGGTGACGAGCACCCGGGCCCCCATGCCGCGCAGGGACTGCGCGCAGCCCTTGCCCACGTCGCCGTAGCCGCAGACCACGCAGGTTTTGCCCGCGATCATGACGTCCGTGGCGCGCTTGATGCCGTCGAGCAGAGATTCCCGGCAGCCGTAGAGGTTGTCGAACTTGGACTTGGTGCAGGAATCGTTGACGTTGATGGCCGGGCACTTGAGGGTGCCCGCGGCCTGCCGCTGGTAGAGCCGGTGCACGCCGGTGGTGGTCTCCTCGGAGAGGCCCGCGACGTCCTTGAGCAGTTCCGGCTTCTGGTCGTGGACCATGTTGGTGAGGTCGCCGCCGTCGTCGAGCAGCAGGGTGGGCCCCTTGCCGTCGGGCCAGAGCAGGGACTGCTCTATGCACCAGTCGTACTCCTTCAGGGTCTCGCCTTTCCAGGCGAAGACGGGCACGCCGGCCTTGGCCACGGCCGCGGCCGCGTGGTCCTGGGTGGAGAATATGTTGCAGGAGCTCCAGCGCACGGAGGCGCCCAGCTTGACCAGGGTCTCGATGAGCACCGCGGTCTCGATGGTCATGTGCAGGCAGCCCGCGATGCGCGCGCCCGCCAAGGGGTTCTTGCCCGCGTACTCCTCGCGCAGGGCCATGAGGCCCGGCATTTCCTGCTCGGCGATCGAAATTTCCTTGCGGCCCCACTCGGCCAGCCCGATATCCTTGACTTTATAATCCATGAGCGTTGTGTTCATTATCCCTTGTTTCGTCGTTAAAGTGAGTCATTATACCTAAATTGATTATCAGGCATCCCAAAAATTCCCTAAAAATCCGCAGTCCGGCTCGAGGGGAGCCGGACCGCGGGAGGCTGTCCAGAGGCGCTTAAGGCTGATTCGTCAACAGCAGCAGCGTGGAAATGATGATGGGCAGCAGGATCAAGGCGCCCACGGGCTGCAGGAGGACCGCGCCGAGGATTCCGAAAACCACGCCCAGGGTCCCTCCCAGCCAGAAAGGACCCTTCTTCAACTCATATGGATATTTCAGAGCCCGGTCTACCCATCGATAGATAAGGGCTGAATTAGCAAGGTTGAGCATGGCCGCCAAGCCGGTGGCGCTCAGCAAGGGGAAGGCGTTGAGCATCAGGGCGGCGGACATGATCAGGGTCACGACCGGCCATATGGTAAAGATACGGTTGCGCGAACCCCACGATTGTACCGTGGTATCCCCGGGACCGTAGCCGTAATCTGCCGTGTAGTTAGCCACTGCCAGCGCTATCATCGCCAGAACTGCGATGGGGAGATTCAGCATCAACCAATTTTGCAAGACATC
>JAQUMZ010000271.1 GCA_028717865.1 Elusimicrobiota bacterium
GCAAACAGGAAGCTGTCATTGCCCCGCACGACGAGTTGCCAGGCATGCTCGGGGATGCGCTCGATCGTGGCACGCACGGCGGCGTCGAGATCGGCCCGAATAGCAAACTCCCATCCGAGTCGCGCACAGGTTTTCATCACCTTGATTTGATAGCCGGCACTGTCTGAGCGCACCCGCACTTTTAGCCCAGCGGGAATTCGCCTATGGCAATACCTCACCAAAGAAGCGATGTGGGATTGTGGCGAGGCGTTGCCTTCCCGGAATGCTCCACCCACGAACATGTCCAGTTCATCGATCCAGGCCAGCATGGGGTTGTAGCCGTCAACGCCTTTGTATGTCCGTTTGGCTTCTTTCTTGTCCGACTCGATTACGCTTGAATCGAAATCTACCGTTACCGTCTGGCCGGACTTAAGGCTGCTGGCCGCTTGGCGACTTACGATGTCACTGAAAAGATGGACACTCCGTTTGGTGAACCGACGGAGGAATTCGCCGAAACTGTTGGCTGCCGGAATCCCCGGCAAGGCCAGTTGCGACAACCCCTTGTCCCCGGCCAGGACGCGGGTGTCATCCAGGCCTTCTCCTCCCGTGGCCAACGTCAGGGCCAAGCCTATGATGTAGTCGGAGCTGCTATATGTGCCTCGCCGCTGCCATAGTCCGGGCAACCTGTCGATGGCCTTGATGAGCCCGGTTTGATGCGCCAACTCGGTCAGCAGCGGCAAACCGGCGAACGACGTCAGCACCACTTCCTTCGATTTTTCGACTTTCCACCGGTGCCCATTCTGAAGTATCATTCTTTCACCTCGCGGGTGAAAAGTTCTCGCTTTTCACCGATTCTTCCCTTCCGACGGGACGCGAGGTATTTTATTTCTTATCGGCACTCCTTGGTTGAGGATTAGGGAAGGGCGGGCTCGCTTGATTGTCATATATCCGTTTCATATCATACTTGCTCCGTGAGCGCAAAAAACTCTGGCCCGCCGAGTGCGGGTTCTTCGGCCCCTTCCGGACCGGCGCGCCGGACATGTACGATCTCGCGGCTGCTGCCGGCCGCAGCCGCTTTTTTCGTCGGCGCAACCGCGGGCTATTTCCTGCGCAACGCCGTGACGGTCGTCCCCGTACTGCAGTCCCTGCGGCAACCGAAAAGATTCCGATACACCAGCCCCCTGCTGGATTGCTCCACGTTCAATCCGGTCCTGCGCCGTATAGGCCCGTATCAGAACGCGCTCACCGCCGCCGTAAACGAGGCCAAGGAGCGGGGCGAGGCGACGCATGTTTCCGTTTACTTTCGGGACCTCGTCAACGGTCCCTGGTTCGGGATCGATGAAAAGGAAACCTTCGTTCCCGCCAGTCTGCTGCGGGTCCCGCTGCTCATGAGCGCCCTCAAATGGGCGGAGTCGGCCCCCGCCGTCCTGGACCAGGAAGTGGCCATCCCGTCGGCCCCCCCGCTGCGCCGATCGCCGCTGGCGGCGGCGCAAACGGTCCGGCCTGGCGGAACCTATACCCTCCGGCGACTTCTCGAGCGCATGATCGTCGACTCCGACGACTACGCCACGGTCGCCCTGCTCAAGGTCATCCCCGCCAACCGCGTCAATCTCGTCTATTCCGAACTCGGTCTGCGCCCGCCCGAAGAGCAGCTCATGGATGATTTCCTCCGCGTGAAAGATTACGCGACTTTTTTCCTGACACTCTACAACGCCTCCTACCTCACGCCGAAAAGTTCGGAGGCGGCGCTCGACTTGCTCGCGCGCACGGATTTCAAGCTCGGCCTGGCCGCGGGCGTCCCCAATACGGTTGCCGTGGCCCACCGGCATGGCGAACGGGAACTGGCGGACGGCCGCAAACAGTTCCACGATTGCGGCATCGTCTATACCGCCAATCCCTACCTGCTCTGCGTCATGACCCGCGGCCAGGATCTGACCAAGCTCGTGGACGTCGTCACGCGCGTTTCGCGCATCTGCTACGAGCAAGGCCGCGACACGTCTGCCGGCAGCCCCTGAGCCCCCCATGCGCCGCGCCAGCAGACTGATCGTCGGGACAAGCTTGGTCGCGACGGCGCTGCTGGCCGCCACGCCGTTCATCGTGATCGTGGACGCGCCGAGACCGACGGATCGCGCACCGGCCGTCGAGTTCAAGCACGATCCCTCCGATCATCCACGGCTGAGGCTCCTGCGACAGCGGCAGAGCCTGGACCAGGTCGTCGCGAGGGGCGCCACCGAATTCGATCGGATCGTCTTGCTGCGCCGCTGGGCCCACGGCCTGTGGCCGCCAGCGGCGACGGCCTTCTATTACCCAGCCTGGGATGCGGTGGAAATCATAGATCTGGCGCGCCGCCACGACAACCGCGGCTTCTGCGCCCAGTACGCAATCGTATTCTTGCAGGCCTGCCGCGCCTTGGGCATCCCCGCCCGTTACGTGAATCTGGGACACTTCCTGACGGAAACATGGTCCAATGAATATTCCCGCTGGGTCGTCATGGATCCCACCAACGACATTCATTTCGAGAAGGACGGGATGCCCCTCGACGGTCTTTCCCTGTTCGAGGCGGCCGGCCAGGACCGGATCGCGGACATCTACAAGATCGGCTCGGACGGCTCCCGGACCCCGGCCGCCCCCGAGGACATCGCGCCCTACCGCAACTACTCGGTGATGTTGCGCGACGACCAATTGACCGAGCCCATCGAGATCGAGAGCAACGGGAGGCCGATGCGGCTATCCGTATTGCCCGATTACCGCAGCTATCCCATGATCGGCAGGGATTCCATAGGATTCAAGAACAAATTCCTGGCCTGGGGCAATCCGAATGAGCACGTGCCCAGGGAGGACGTGGTATTGTCCGTATCGCCGGAAGATTTTCGGTCTTCCCGCAGCCGGACCTTCGTCACGGTCGCGGGCAAGGACGCGCGCGCCGGAACCGTTACCCTGGGATTGAGCTCGGAGCAGACCCAGGATTTCCGGGAGTTCGCGGCCGAGTACGACGGCTCGCGCCGCGACGTCGGGCCGGGCGAGATCGTCCTGCGCCTGAAGCCGGGCCGTAACGTTTTCACGGCCAGGGCGCTATCCAAGGCCGGCTGGCCCGGCCCGGCCAGCCGCGTCGCGATCTTCTATAACCCGGGCTGGTCCGGCTGCTGGAGGCTGACCCCGCGACGGTTTCGCTGACGCCGCCGCGGGCTCGCCTCAAACCGAGGGGCCGTCCGACGGCAGGGGGGCGTCCGGCGGCCCCGCGGCGAAGCGCAGGGTCACGGTCGCGCCGGCGCCCTCGTTATTGGCGGCCTCAAGGCTGGCGCCCCAGCGGCCCAGGATGCGGCTGGCCAGGGCCAACCCCAGGCCCAGATGGCCGGGTTTACCGGAGACGAAGGCCTCGGGCAGGGCGTCGAGGGCCTCCCGCTTGAATCCGCAGCCCGTATCGCCCAGCGCGAGGCAGGCCGCGCCCGTGGCGGCGTCCTTCCACAAACGAACGGTCAGCGACCCGCCCCCGGGCATGCTTTCGTGGGCGTTGCGCAGGAGCTGGTAGAGGACCAACTGCATGCCCTCCGCCTGGAACAGCGCCCGCGGCGGCGGCGCCTCGAAGCGGCGCACGATGCCGATGCCGCGCTTGCGCAGGGCCGGCTCCCATTTCGCCAGGGCGGCGGTCAGCGCGTTTTCCAAGCCGCCGGGGACCGCCGGCGCCGCGGCCTCGTCCAAAAAGGAGTTCAACGCGGCGATCGTGTCCTTGCCTTGAGCCAGGGTCCCGGCCGCCAGCTTCAACCGCGCCCGTTGGGCGTCCGACAGAGACATCGCCGACAGCTTGCGCAGGTGGGCGTAGGAGGTCTCGAGAATCCCGCGCATAAATTCCAGGATCTTGGTCCACGAGGCCTCCAACGCGGGCTCCAGCGGGGGTATGCCGCCGGCCGCCCCGGAAAAGTCCGCGGTCCGAGTCGTATCCGGGAGCGGCTGCCCCGCCGCCGGCCCGGCCCCTGGGCGCGACAGCTCCTCGATCCGGGCCTGGGCCCGGCCGAGCTCAGCCTGCAAGGCGGCCACCGTGGCTTGCGCCTTATCCCAGACATCTCGAAGCCGCCCCTCCAGCGCCGGTATCTGGGCGGTCCGAGCGGCCAGGGCCGCGGCCGATTCCCCGGCCTGCTTGAGCTGCTTCTCGAGGGCCTCGATGCGGGCGCCGTCCACCGCCGCCGCCGCCGCCGCGGCCTCCCGCCTGGCTTGCTCGAGCCGCGTTTCCAGCTCCGGGACCCGGGCGGCCTGCCCCGCCGACTCCGCCGCGGCTTGCCTGGCCTGCTTGAGCTGCGCCTCCAGTTCCGGAACCCGGGTGGCCCGCGCCGCCGACTCCGCCACGGCTTGCCTGGCCTGCTTGAGCTGCGCCTCCAGCTCCGGAACCCGGGCGGCCCGCGCCGCCGACTCCGCCGCGGCTTGCCTGGCCTGCTTGAGCTGCGCCTCCAGCTCCGGAACCCGGGCGGCCTGCCCCGCCGACTCCGCCGCATCTTGCCTGGCCTGCTTGAGCTGCG
>JAQUMZ010000272.1 GCA_028717865.1 Elusimicrobiota bacterium
CCTCGTAGTTGCAGGTGGCCACGATGCCCCGGCCCAGCCCGCCCTTGGGATCGGAACCCACGATGACCGGCTTGCCCTTAAGAGAAGGGTCCTCGCGCTCCTCGACCGCGGCGAAGAAGCAGTCCAGGTCGGCGTGGATTATGATGCGGCCGCGGGAACCAGCCATGGAACCATCAAAAAGCCAAATCCCCTTTTCGGGGATTTGGCTTTCCGGCGGCGACGCCGCCTGGAGTCTTTCTTAGGTCGCCCTGCACGGGCTTCCTTAATTTCAATATAGCTCCCAAATCAGCTTTTGTCAAGGCCCAAATCGCGGGTGTCAGGCATTGTGTTTTTGCGTTGTTTTTTTGCCAAGTTATGCAATAATGCAATGCCTGGCACCGTTGTCAACCGCCGTGGTGGAGGTGGATGGCTTTTACGTCGGCGCCGTCGGGCACGTTAGCTGCGCCGAAGTCGTCCGGCGCCACGAAGACCCCGTTCACGGTGACGGTGATATGGGCGAAATCGTACCCCGCCTCGGCCAGGACGTCGGAGACGGTCAGGCCCCGGCGCCAGGACAGCTTGCGGCCGTTGACCTCGATCATGGCCGCATGAGCCGTTCGATGGCCAGGTTGGCCTGCATGTTGGCCACGATGGCCACGCGCGCGGAGCAAAGGCCGAGCGACAACTCGGAGCCGCCGTCGCCGCAGAACCAAAGATGGGCCCCGACTTGAACGACCTTCAGGTCCTCGGTGCGGCCGCAGCCGGAGAGCCCGTTGCCGCATATGATGTCCTTGCCGGGGAAGGCTCGGCACCATGACTCGATGAGCCATTTCTTGGCGTCCGCCTGGTCGAAGGCCTCGATGAGCAGGTCCGCCCGCCCGAACAGCTCGGCCACGTTCCCGGGAACTATCCGGCAAACATGCTCGGATATCCGGACCGCGGGATTTATCGCGCGCAGATGCCGGGCCAGGGCCCGGACCTTCTCGGCCCCGATGTCCGGCCGTTCGTAGGCCTGGCGGTTGAGGTTTGACTCCTCGACCACGTCGAAATCCGCGAGTATGAGCTCGCCCACGCCCGCCCGGACCAGGGCCACGGCCGCGTTGGAGCCCAGGCCCCCGCAGCCGGCCACGCCCACCACGCGCCGCCGCAGGGCCTCGGTCATCCCCGGCACGTTGCGGGCGAAGATCGCCATGGGCTAGTCCTGACCCGGCCGGACGATCTCCACCAGGCGCGGCAGGGCGATGCCCAACTCCTGGAGCCGCGCGACCTTGGGCACGCCGTTCTTGGTCCAGCCGCGTTTGGCGTAGGCCGCGTCCATCATCTGCTCGTACTGATCCTCGCGGTAGGCGCGCAGGAGCTTGAGCTTCTCCGCGGTGTTTTTGCCCGCGGGGTCCACGCCGACGCGCTCCTTGAGCTGCGCGTCGTAGCGCTGGGCCCGGGATTCATATTCCTCGACGGTCACGGGGCCCATGGCGCGGAAGGGGATGCGGTCGTGCTCGCGGGTGCCGAAGCCCAGCATGCGGCACAGCACGCGCTGCAGGTTGTAGACGCGGGCGCTCTGCTCGAGCATCTTGTTCTCGTCCATGGGTACGCCGGTCATGCCCTCGAAAAACTCGAAGTAGTCGCGCACGTGGCCCGGGACCTTGGCCGGCTCCCGCTCCAGGTGGTTGTCCGCGGGCACGATGTCGTTCCAGCAGAGCTTGCACAGGCCCAGGAGGCCGAACCAGGTGCGCCACAGCGGGAAGTAATAGAGCGCATCCGCCTTGGCCGCGAAGGTCGGCATCTGGTTGTTGACCATGTCCATGAAGATCAGCCAGGCCTCGTCGTGCTGCGGGCCCTTGACGGCCAGGCCGTAGCCGCCCTGCTGGGCCAGGGACTCCTTGGACACGTACTCGGAGAACTCCAGGCCCTTGGCCTCCATGCCGATGTCGTGCAGGAAGCGCGCGTCGGCCCCGTATTCCTTCACCCATTTGGCCTTCAGCCAGCGGATGCCCTGGCCGACGTCCACGCCGAAGCCCTCGCCGCGGGCCATCTGGTGCAGCAGTTCCAGGATCTCGGCGCAGGCCCCGAACTTGAGCTTCAGGCCCCCGGTGTGCTTCTGGTTTATCTGCCCGGCCTCGAAGGCCTCCATCACGAAGGCGGCGGTGGTGCCCACGGAGATGGTGTCTACGCCGTAGGTGTCGCAGTAGAAGTTAAACTCGGCCAGGAAATCGCCGTCGAAACAGCCCATGTTGGCCGCGGCGGCCGCGGTCTCGTACTCCGGGCCGTCCACGCAGACGCGCCGGCCCCGGTAGGGCCCGGTGCGCAGCTCGAAGTTGTCTATGGTCTTGGCGCAGGCCATGGTGCAGCCGTGCCAGCAGCCGTCCGGCATGCCCTGGGTGAAGTATTTCTTCCTGAGCACCTCGGCGCCGATCTTGAGCGCGTCGGGATGAGAACCGAACTTGTAGTTATGCACGGGCAAGAGGTCGTACTTGTCCATGACGTCGACGATGTTGGCGGTGCCCAGCTGGCGGATGCGGAACTGCGACTTGTCCAGCGTGGCCATCTCCGCGCTGATCCTCATCCCGGCGTCGCGGATCTTCTTGGGATCGGCCGGGCGGTTGAGGTCGTCGATGACCTCGAGGGCCCCGGTGGGGCAGACGTAGGCGCACGAGGTGCAGCCCACGCAGGTCTTGTCGACCTCGCCGAAGGGCATGGTCAAGTGGCGCCGTATGCCGCGGCCCGCGAAATGCAGGACCTTTTCCTGGGCGAACTCCTGGCAGGCGCGCGTGCAATTGCCGCACAGGATGCAGGCCTTGGGGTTCTCGTCGGTCAGCTCGCTGCGCAGGCGGCTGGCGGTTACGCCGCAAAGCTTGGCGGCCTCCTGGACGACCGGGACGTTGGGCCAGCGCCCGAGATACATCTCGGCCACCAGCCGGCGGTGCTTGCGCACCGCCTCGGTGCCCGTATGCACCTTGAGCTCCCCGCGCACGGGATAATTGCAGGAAGTCACGAGCTTGCGCCGGCCGCGCTGCTCCACCTCCACGACGCACAGGCGGCAGACGCCGTGCGGCGCCAGGTCCTTATGGTCGCACAAGGTCGGGACGACTATCCCCGCCGCGCGGATGGCGGGCAGGAGGAAAGAGTCCGCCCTGGCCTCGACCGTCCGGCCGTCGATCTCGAGCGCGATCTTCTTGGATACGGCCTGGGTCGCCGAGCCCATGGCTACCTCCCGCCGCCGACCGTCACGGCGTCGAACTTGCACACGTCGCGGCAGACGCCGCAGCGCGTGCATTTCTCCTGGCTCAGGCTGTGGCGCCGCTTGCGCTCGCCCGTGATGGCTCCCGCCGGGCAGTTGCGCGCGCAGACCGCGCAGCCGGTGCACTTTTCGTCGATGTCGTAGCGCAGCAGACCCTTGCAGACGCCGGCCGCGCAGCGCCGGTCGCGGATGTGCTCCTCGTATTCCGAGCGGAAATAGCGCAGCGTGCTCAGCACCGGGTTGCCCGCGGTGCCGCCCAACTGGCAGAGGCTGGCCGCGTTGACGGTCGCGGCCAGCTCCTCGAGCAGGGCCAGGTCGCCCTCCCGGCTGGTTCCGCCCGTGATCCGGGTCAGGACGTCGCGCATGGCCTTGAGGCCCTCGCGGCACGGCGTGCACTTGCCGCAGGACTCGTCTATCAGGAAATCCACGAAATAGCGGGCCACGTCGATCATGCAGGTCTCGTCGTCCATCACGATCATGCCGCCCGAACCCATCATGGACCCCGCCTCGGCCAGGGAGTCGAAATCCACCTTCATGTCGAGGCGGGAGGCCGGTATGCAGCCGCCCGAGGGCCCGCCGGTCTGCACGGCCTTGAAGCGCCGCCCGTTGGGCACGCCCCCGCCGATGTCCTCGATTATCTCGCGCAGGGTGATCCCCATGGGGACCTCGACGAGGCCCGTGTTGCGTATGTCGCCCACCAGGGAGAACACCTTGGTGCCGCTCGAGCCCCGCCAGGGATCGGGGGGCTCCAGATTAGGATCGCTCGTACCCAGGCCGGCGAACCATTTGGGCCCTTTCTCCAGGATGACCGGGACGTTGGCCCAGGTCTCGACGTTGTTGAGTATGGTCGGCTTGTCGCGGTAGCCGTACTCCACGTTGTGCACGTACTTGGCCCGGGGCTCGCCGGCGCGCCCCGACATGGAGGCCATGAGCGCCGAACTCTCGCCGCAGACGAAGGCCCCGGCGCCGCGGTGGATCTTGACGTCGAAGTCGAAGTCCGAGCCCAGGATCCCCCGGCCCAGCAGGCCCAGGCCCCGCGCGTCGGCGACGGCCTTCTGGAGCCGGGCCAGGGCCAGCGGGTACTCCTTGCGTATGTAGACGAAGCCCTCCCGGGAACCGACCGCCCAGGCGCCGATTAGCATGCCCTCAAGCACGGAATGGGGATCGGTCTCAATGATGCTGCGGTCCATGAAGGCGCCGGGGTCGCCCTCGTCGGCGTTGCAGACGACGTAGATCGGCTCGCCGCGCTCCAAGGCGGCCTTGC
>JAQUMZ010000273.1 GCA_028717865.1 Elusimicrobiota bacterium
CATCCGGTCCAAGCCTTCCCGCGAAAGTTGCGCGATGCTCGCCGCGATGGCTGATTTTCCGACGCCGGGTTGCCCTACCAGCATGGCGCTGCTGCCCATGCCTTGGGGGGACAAGATATGAACCAGGGTCCGCTGGATTTCTTTTACCCTCCCTACCAGCGGCGGTCCGGAAACCTCGATCGGTTTGAGGTTCGTCGAAAGAACCTTCACGTTCTCCTCGCTGAGCCGCTTCTTGCCCGTGACCGGGTCGCGGGAATTATTGAGGAAAGAAATCCAGCCGCTGCGATCCTTGCGCGCCGGACCTTCGGCCGGGAGCGCCTCGGCCTGGATATCCGGCTCCTCGGCCTTCGGATACTCGAGCTCCGGCGCCGCCGGGGGCGCGGGCGCGACCGTAATCTGGCCGAGCATCGCCGCCATTCCCGGCGCCCAGGCCAGGTCCGCGGCGCCCGCGCCCAGGAAGACGTGCGCCAGGAGCGCGCCGGTGGCGGCCAGCGCCAGGGGCAGCAGCAGTCCCAGCCGCGCCGACCCCGCCTGCATCCCCCTGGGGTTCGTCTCTTCTTCCGCGGCCTCGGCTTGCGGCTCGGCGGCGCGATGTTTATCCATCATCGTCTCGAAGGCGTGGTGCTCATCGAGCCAGCGCTCGAAACTCTTCAGCCGGGTCTCCTTCGTCTCCGGATCGATCTCGTCGCCCGCCGCGGCGAACAACCGCAGAGCCGTCTCCTCGGTGTCTTCCTGCGCCTTGAAGGCCCTCTCCTTGAGCAGGCGCGCCGCCCGCTCGGGATAGGCCTTCATGAAGGCGTCGATCTTCTCTTGCTCCGAAAGGGCGCGGAACGATTCCTGTTCCATCATCTCGCCCAGCAACTGGTCCGCCGCGGCGGCCATCGCGGTCTCCGCCTCGAAGGCGCTGACGCGGCTAGCCACCCTTCCGTCCGCGCGGGCCAGCTGGGCGATCGACCCGCCCCACCGGCGCTGGAGCCGCATCATCGCGGCGACCGCCTTCTCGGAGCGCACCTTCTCGCGGATGCATTGATATTCGTAGTTGCAGGGCAGAGCCAGGAACCAGAGCGGCTGTCCCAGCACCGGCCCCAGGACGAAGGAGAAGGCGGCCAAGCCGGCCAAGGTGGCGGCCCGCGTCAGCCCGTTGATCTGCCCGAGGCGCTCGACGCGCAGGCGGCTGAGCACGTTGGCGGGGCCTTCATAGATGCGGCGAAACAGGGACTGGTAGCCCTGCGGCAGATTGGGATTGAAGATCCACCGCTCGTAGAGCCGGCGCGGCATTAGATAGCCGATGGCCACCTTGCCCCCGTCGAGCCAGGGCAGCGGGATCATGTTGAAGGCGGCCAGGGCCAGGTTCATCTTCCACATGGCGGCCAGGGCCAAGGCCGCCGGGCCGCCCCCGGCGAGCGCCAAGGCGCCGTAGGCCAGGCCCGCCAGCATCACGTTCGAGAGGGGGCCCAGCAGCGCGATCTTGGCCGTATCCTTCTTGGTGTCCGCCAGCTTGTTGAAGTCGACGGGGACCGGCTTGGCCCAGCCCAGAAGCAGCGGAAAACCGAAGGCCGCGGTCGAAAGGATCATGCTCAGCGCCGGCACGATCAGCGTGCCGAGCGGATCTATGTGGCGCAGAGGATTGAGGTAATCCCGGCCGAAGCGCCCCGGCGTGGGATCGCCCCAGATCCGCAGGCCCAAAATGTGCGCGCTTTCATGGACGAGGATGGAGCCCAGCAGGACGCCGGAGATCGCGACGGCCGGCAGGATGCCGCCGGGCAGCAGCGCGCCCATGGCGGCCAGCAGCCCGACGGCGGCGCCGTAGCGCGCCGTGGGCCGGCTCCAGAAGCCGCGGGCCGCCTCGGACGCGGCGCGGGGAGCCGGCACGGTCTCAACCTTAGCGGCCGCGGCCGGAGCCTGATAACGCGCCAAGCCGGCGCGCGCAGGCCTCCCCGCCGCCGACCCGGCGTCCGCCGGCAGGGCCGCGTCGTCCACGGCACGGCTATCGTTGTCGAACAGCTGCCTCGATTCGGCCGAGGTCGGCGGCCGGGAAAAAGGGATGACCCGCTTGCGCAGCCGCAGCAAAGCGTTTCCGAGCCCGCTCCATAAACGAGCGCGCGCCGGCGCCGCTTCCGGGATCGGGACGTCGCCAGCCTGCTCGGCCGCGGACGCGGCGGCCCCGTCTTCAGGGATGATCGCGCCGGGCCCGCCCTCGATGGCCTGCTCCGCGTTCGGCGCCGGGCCGCCTACGCGCCACGCCGCTTCCGGCTGCGGCAACGCCTGGGGCAAGCCCGGTACTAAGGAAGAGGTCCCGGCGCCGGGGCGCAGGTCATGGCCGCGGGTCGAGCCGGCAAAGCCGCCGGGGTATTTCTGCGCGGAGGCGAGTCTCCCGGCGGTTTTCGCCATGGGTCCGGCCGCCAGGGCCTGGTACGCGGGCAGGCCGGGAGACGAAAAGACCAGAACGGCAGCCAGGAGCGCCGCGGTCGCGCTCCGGCGCGGATTTCGCATGGCGTCGTTGTTCATCGCTGGGTTCCTTGAAATATGTTGAAGCCCTAGACAAAAATATTGTAAGGGCGAAGGAGACAGCCGGCGAGTACCCATGGTCCCAGCCGGATTACGCAATAGGCCCATAGGGATAATGAGCCCTTTAGCACCCACCCTAGGCGGGGCGGAAAGCTCAGACGCGAAGATAGAGCTTGCGCTCGTGTAGGAAACGGGCCAGCATCAGGACCAGCCCCAGGCCCGCGCCGGCGATGAGCAGGTCCCCGTAGGGGCCGAGGCCGCCCTGGATCGGCCCGCCCAGGACGCGCCGGGCCAGCTGCTGGAAATCCACCACGTTGCAGGCCATGTAGATGGCGATGGGGTTGACCCCGATCCAGACGAACGGCGCCGTCCAGGCCCGCACCTTCCAGATGTCCACGACCTGGTAAAAAGCCGCCAGCAGGATGCAGCTCCAGCCCCCGGCGACCAATACGTAAGAGGAGGTCCAGATTTTCTTGATCACGGGAAATTGCAGGCCCCAGAGCAAGCCCAGCGCGAGCGCGGCCGCGCCGCAGCCCGCCAGCCAATGGACCTTTTTTTGCGGGGACAGATCGCGGGCGCGCAGCAGCATGCCCGCGAAGACCCCGAACAGGCAGGAAGCGAGCGCGGGCAGGGTGCTGAGCAAGCCCTCGGGGTCGTGGTCCCCGTCGTACTTGCTGAAAGGAAGCCAGAGTTTGTCCACGTAGTTGGCCAGGTTCATGCCTTCGCGGAAATCCCCCGCCCCGGCGCCCGGCACGGGCACGAAGGTCAGCAGCGCCCAATAGCCCGCGAGCAGGCCGACGAAAACGGCGGCCAGGGCCCTGGGCTTGAGCG
Source organism: Elusimicrobiota bacterium (assembly GCA_028717865.1). Lineage (GTDB taxonomy): Bacteria > Elusimicrobiota > Elusimicrobia > UBA1565 > UBA9628 > UBA9628. The sequence goes on from JAQUMZ010000273.1 coordinate 3,340, forward strand.
ACAGAACCAGCAGGCTGCAGAACAGGTAGCACAGGGCGATGCGCTGCAGCACCCCCATGATGCGCAAGCCCGCCAGACCGCCCGCCAGGCCCCCGGAATAGAAGACGCCGAGCAGAAACAAGGTCAGGCTCCGCGTCCAGACGCGCTTGAGCGCGGCCGGCCGGCCTTCCCGGCCGACGATTTTCTCCAAGGAGAACACCAAGGAGACCCCCACTATGAACACGAACAGCGGGAACACCAGGTCCAGGAAGGCGAAGCCCGCCCAATCCTTGTGCCTGAGCTGGTTGGAGAGCAAGCGCACCCAGCCGCCCGCTCCGACGGCGTCTAGGGCGTGGACGATGGAGCCCGCCCCCACGATCCAGAACATGTCGAAGCCGCGCAAGACGTCGAGGGAAAGCAGCCGCTCGGAGGGGGGAATCGCGGGCGCGCCGGCGCCGGCCGCGCTCATCGCCCGCCCACCCGGTCCAGGCGCCGCTCCACGTCGGCCCGAAGACGGCCGACGAGCCCCGCGACGAACTCGCGCACGGCGCGGCCCAGGTCTCCCGTCGACGAAACCAGGGGGGACAGATCCACCGCGTAGACCAGGGCGGTCTCGCGATCCCGGTCGTGGGAAGCATGGTAGGTCGCGTTGGCCGTCCGGCGGCCGATGGCGGCCAGGTCGTAGCGCTTGCCGCCGCTGATCTGCGAGTCGTAGACTCCGAGCAGGGCCGCGCTGAGGTTGGGCCGCTGCGAGACCGGCAGGGCCCGCTGGTCCGCCTCGACCAGCCAATCCAGGCCGCGCCAAACCTCGCAGCCCAGGACCCGCCGGGGCCGGCGCCGCGGCGGCAGCCGGCGGACGGCCTCCAGCGACCGAAGCAATACCGCCACGTGCGTGTCGTGCTTGTCCGCGGGATTATGCAGATACAGGACCTCCGGACGCGCGGCCTCGAGCACGGCCAGGATATCCTCGGTCAGCCCACCGCCGTCCGGGACCTTGACGGCGGCGCTGGGGTAGCCGAGCTGGACCTGGACCGAGTAGCCGCCGATGAAAGCCGCCTTGCGCTGCTCGAGCCTGCGGATGCGCCGCATGCGCTCGTCGCCGCAGCCCGCGTAGGGCCCGGAG
>JAQUMZ010000274.1 GCA_028717865.1 Elusimicrobiota bacterium
CGCGCCTTCGGGGCCGCGGCCGAGAAGGAAAACGACAATCCCGAGGTCAAGACCCGGGTCAACGGCGAGCTGGTCACGCGCAGCGCGGCCTGCGGCATGCGGCGGGCCCTGGACCGGCTGCTGGCGGCCTGGCGGGAGAAAACCCCGGAGGACGCCGAGGCGGGACGCCGGCAGTTCGCCGAGGCCCTCCTGCGCGAGATGACCGCGGCCCTGCTGGAAGTGGGGCTGAGCAAGGACTCCGAGCAGACCGTGCGCGACGCCATCCTGCGCACCGGGGTCATCGACGAACTGGTCCGCTGGGAGGGCCGCTACGCCTTCGTCGAGCAGCTCCTGCAGAAGCTCCACGAGGAGCGGGAAAAGCAATCCCCGGCGGCAGGGACCTGGCAAAGGATCAAGGAGGAGGCGCAAAAGCATTCCGGGGCCATAACCGCCGCGCTGCTTCTGGCCGTGACCGCCCTTATCTCGCCCATGAGCGCCGGCCTATTGGGGCCGCTGGCCGTCGGCGCGGTGGGGCTGGCCGCTCCCGAGCCGGCTTCCCAGCCGGCAACCGGCCTCAAGACTTTCGCGCAGCACCTGGAATCCTTGGGACTTTCTCCCGAACAACTGAAGTTCCTCGAAAACAACGTCCAAGACCCCGCGGCCGAGACCGCCGTTCCCTTGGTCGGCCGCTTGCCCGAGCTGCAGAAGCTGGTGGCCGCGTTGGCGCGGCCCCTAGGCATGAGCCGCAGCGCCCTGCTCGTGGGGCCGGCGGGCGCGGGCAAGCGCGGCGTGGTCCGGGCCGCGGCCCGCGCCATCGCGGAAGGCCGCTACCAAGGGCTGGACAACGTGCGCTTGGCCGAGCTCGACCTTTCCGCCCTGGCCGCAGGGCAGGCGGCTGAGAACGCCCAGTTGCTGCGGGACATCCTGCTCAAGTCCGCGCGGCGCCTCGTGCTGGTCGTAGACGAGCCGGACCGGCTCTACGACCCGGCATCCAAAGAACACCCCCTGCTGCAACTGCTCAAGCCCGCGCTAAAGGACGGGCGGGTCTCCCTGGTCCTTTGCGCCACGCCCGCGCAGCACAAGCGCCTGGAAAGCCAGGGCCTGGCTTTCGATAAAATCGAAGTCCCGCCGGCCTCCGAGGCCGAAGCCGAAGCCGTGCTGGAAGCCCACGCCCCGGCGCTGGAGGCCCGTTTCGGCCTCAAGGCCGAGCCCGGCCTGTTCAAGGCCGCGGCGCGCCTGGCGGCCAGGTACCTCGCCCCGGGCGTGCTGCCCGGCTCGGCCGTGGACCTGCTGGAGCGGACCTACGCGGCGCTGACCCCGCAAGCGGCCGCCAACCGCCTGGAGACCGAGAAGTCGCAAGCCCTGCGGGACCTCGGGCGGCATCTAGCCCTGCTGCGCGCCGCCGAGGCCCGCGGGGACGAAAGCCTCTCCGCGCGCGCGCATAACGCCGTGGTCGCGGACGTGGAGGCGCTGCTCGCCCTGCGCCGGCGCCTGGCCGCGGAACCCGCGGCCAGCGTGTCCGGCGACGACGCCGCCGGGACGGCCGCCGAGCTCAGCGGCCTGCCGGTGGCGAAGATCACGGAAGAGGAAAGCGCCAAGCTCATGCGGCTGGAGCAGCGCTTGCAAAGCCGGGTCGTGCGCCAGCCCGAGGCCGTAACGGCGGTCAGCAAGTCAGTGCGCCGGGCCCGCGCCGGTTTCAAGGATCCCCGCAAGCCCATGGGCGCCTTCATATTCCTGGGCCCGACCGGGGTCGGCAAGACCGAACTCGCCAAGGCCCTGGCCGAGGCCCTGTTCGACGACGAGAAGAACCTTACCCGCTTCGACATGTCGGAATACATGGAAGCGCACAGCGTGGCGCGCCTGAGCGGCACGCATCCCGGATACGTCGGCTACGACGACGGCGGGCAGATGACCAGCGCGGTCAAAAAACGTCCTTATTCCGTGGTGCTCTTCGACGAGATCGAGAAGGCCCATCCCCAGGTCCTCAACGCCCTGCTGGCCCCCTTGGACGACGGCGTCATGACCGACGGCCACGGCGAGACCGTCTCCTTCGCCAATACGATATTCATCATGACCGGCAACCTCGGCGCCGACATCATCCAGGCGCGCATGCGCGAGGGCCGCGGCCAGGACGAGATACGCGCGGAAGTCATGGAGGCCGTGCGCCTGCACTTCCGGCCCGAGTTCCTCAACCGCATCGACGGCGTCATCGTCTTCAGCGGCCTGGACAAGGCGGGGGCGGCCGAGGTCCTCGACATACACATGAACAGGAAGGTCGGCCGCTGGCTGGCGGAGCAGGACATACGCCTGGACTGGCCCGCCGCGGACGACGTCAGGGATTTCCTGCTGGACAAGGGCTTCGACCCCCTCAACGGCGGCCGGCCCCTGGCCCGGGCCGTGCAGGATTGGCTGCTCGACCCGCTGGCGGACCTCATCCATTCCCGGCCCAGGGACGAATTCTCCGGCCCGCGCGTCCTGCGTACCGAACTCGCGGACGGCCGTCTGGTCCCGACCCTGGAAGAGCTCCCGGCCGAGGAAGCGCAACGCCGCCAACCCGCGGCTCCGGAAGCGGGAGGGATACTGGCCGCCATCGAGGCGAACCAAGCCGCCGACACCCCGGCCCTGGAGGCCCTGTTCTTCGGCGATCCGCACCAGGCCCTGCCCCGCGAACCCCTCGGCATATTCCATCCCATGGCCCAACCCGCGGGAGGGGCCCTGGCCGGGGAACAGCTCGCGGCCGACGACGACCCGGACCTCAAGGACCCCAAGCAGGAAGAGGCGGCCGCGACGTGGACGGCGAACCCGGATTTTCCCCAGCCGGCCAAGGCCGCCTTCCTCAAGTGGTTCCACAAGGCCGTGCGCTGCGCCAAGTCCACCAATCGCAAGCGCGCCGACGGCCATCCCACGGTCGCCATGCGCTGGCACAAGGGCGAGGGCTACAATGAATTCCAGATCGTGGGCCAGCCCCTGACGCGCGAGGAACTCCTGGAGACCGCGCGGATTTTCCAGAACCATTACGCGGCCGACAGCACGGGCGAGGACGAGTCCTGGGACCTGGCCGACGGCCTGATCGCCAAGGGCGAGTACGGCCGCGCCGAGCTCTTCGAGATAAAGCGCGCGCTCAATTCCGTGCCGGGCGCGACCTTCGGCTACTGGTCGGACTCCGGCTCCATCGCCTATTGGCTGAGGCTGGCCGACGCCGCGGCGCCCGCGCCGGAGCCAGCGGTCTCCGAGCCGGCTCCTGTCGCCGTTCCGGCCGAACCGGCTCCCGTAACGGCTCCGGACGAACCCGTCCCGCCGCCGGCCGCGACGGCCCCGGACAACGAGGACAACTCCAACGTCCGGTTCAGCGAGAGCGGGAAGCTCTTCATGGAACTCGCCCAAAGCCGGACCCCGGCCGTGGCGCCGCAGCTGCAGAGGATTACCGCGGCCTTTTTGAGCTCGGGCCAGCCGCGCACCGAGTATTGGGGCTTCAAGGCCGCCCAGGCCATGCTGGCGCCGGAGGAGTTCCGGAAACTGGCGGAGTTCCTGCCCGATCCGCTATCGCTGCCGGAGCAGGAACGCGTCCTTTTCGCGGAGGATCAAGCCCTGCGGCCGTACTTGTCCAAAAGGCAGCCGACGCCCACGGAGATAGCCGTGGCGGTCGAGGCCATCCCCCAGATAAACGAGGAGAAAACCCGCTGGCTGGCCTCCGCTCTGGAATCCCTGCCGCAGGCGCAGGCCCGAAAGATCGTAAAGGGACTGGTTGGCCGCATCCCATTCAGGATACGCTTCCTGGGCTCCATCCGGGCGGCCTCCTGGGCCGCGCTCGCCGCCGGACTGAAACTGTCATGGCTCGCGGTCCTCAGCCCGGCGTGGTCTTGGCTCTGGTTCTGGCCGGCGGCGGTGGTGGTCGCCGCCGCTGCGGTCATTATTTTTGAAACCATGAAATTCGCGATGGACGACAGCGCCAATTCATACGGCAATTTCAGGACGGCATATCGAGATGGCAGCCGCAGCCTGCAGTTGCTGTCCATCCTCGCGCCCATCCTGCCGCCATCCGAGAGGAAGAAAGTCTCTTCCCTTCTCCTGAACTACGTACTCCGTGGGATCGATCGTCTGTGCCACGATAGCGACCACCTGATCGGCCTGCTCAACAACGTCGATCTGGAAAGGCTGCCCATAGACGAGGCCCGGGCCCTACGGGTGGCCGCCAAGTTTCTCGCGCGTGCCGAGCGAAGGAAGAAGGCCGCCAATGACAATATCAAACTCCGGGACGCCATGGCCCCGATGTATCTCTTCAACCGCCTGGATGACGCGCAAAAGCAGCGGGCCCTAACCATGGCGCTCGATACGCTGACTACGGCTTCCCCGGGATACTCCCTGCGCTTGGAGTCCGCGCGCCGCATCGCGGCCCTGGCGCGCCAAGACGCGCTGCCCAAGGACAGCGAAAGAGCGGTCATACAAGCTAT
>JAQUMZ010000275.1 GCA_028717865.1 Elusimicrobiota bacterium
ACCAGCATCCGGGCTCAGGCTCGGGCGGGCGTGAGAATATGCAGCGCCTGGCCCGCGCACGCCTCGGCCGCCTCGCCGATCGCCTCGCTCAGGGTAGGATGCGGGTGCACGGTCTGGGCGAGGTCCTCGATGGTCGCGCCGACCTTCAGCGCCAGGCAAAGCTCGCCGATGAGGTCGGAGGCGTCCGGTCCGACGATGCCCGCGCCCAGGATCTTGCGGGTGTTCTTGTCGGCGACGATCTTGACGAAGCCGTCGGTTTCCCGCATGGCCTGGGCGCGCCCCAGGGCCGCGAAGGGAAAGCGGCCGACCAGAAGTTCCGCGCCCCGCGAGCGCGCCTCGGTTTCGGTCTCGCCGACGACGGCGAGTTCCGGGTCCGTGAACACCGCCGAGGGAATGGCGCCGCGCGCCTGCGCGGGCCTGCCGGCTACGGCCAGGGCGGCCAGGACGCCCTCGCGGGAGGCCTTGTGCGCCAGATAGGGAGGCCCGATCAGGTCACCGATGGCGTAAACGGTCGGGACGCTGGTCTGGTATGAGCCGTTGACCAGCACGTGACCCTTGCTGTCGGCGGCGATCCCCAGCGTCTCCAGGCCGAGGCCCTTGTGGTTCGGCGCGCGGCCCACGCTCAGCAGTATCTTGTCCGTGGCCACGACCTTGTCCCCGGCCGGGGTCTGCACCGACACCTGCAGGCCGCCGTCGGAGGGCGTGAAACCCCGCGCCCGGGCGCCGGTCATCGTCTCGACGCCCAGGCGCTGGAGGTTGCGCGCGACCGGCGCCGCCAGGTCGGGCTCCACGCCGCCCAGGAGTTGCGGCAGGAACTCCACGACCGTGACCTGCGTCCCGAGCTTGGCGAAGATGGTGCCCAGCTCCAGGCCTATGATGCCGCCGCCGATGACCAGCAGGCGGCCCGGAGCCTCGCGCAGGTCCAGGGCCTCGGTAGAGCTGATCACGGAGCCGCCGTCGAAATCGAATCCGGGGATGGAGATGGGATGCGAGCCGCTGGCCAGGATCGCGGCCTCGAACTCCACGACCTCGGTTCCGGAGGCGGTCGCGACCTCGGCTCGGCGGGGCCCGGTCAGCCGGGCCGAGCCGGAGAGCACCTCCACGCGGTTGCCCTTGGCCAGCATGGCGATCCCCCGGTTGAGGCCCGAGACCATGGCGTTCTTCCAGTCCTGGACCTTCGACCAGTTCAGGCGCAGGTCCGGGGCCTCGAAGCCCTGGGCCTTGGCCTTGCGCAGCTTGTGCAGAAGGCCCGCGGTGTATATCAGTCCCTTGGACGGGATGCAGCCGCAATTCAGGCAAACCCCGCCCAGGCGGTCCTTCTCGACCAGAAGGGTCTTCTTGCCGAGCTTGCCGAGCTTGAGCGCGGCGACGTAGCCGCCCGGGCCGGCGCCTATTACGAGGACTTCGGTTTTTATCGGCATGAGGTCGCCTCCAAAACGCTCGCGGCGAAGGCCTCCGAGGCGCGGTAGGAGCTGCGCACGAATGGCCCCGCGGCGACGTGCTTGAAGCCCAAGGCCCGGGCCCGGACGGCCCAGGCGGAAAATTCCTCGGGCGGGACGTAGCGCGCCACCGTAAGATGCCGCGGGCCGGCGCCGGGGCGCAGGTATTGGCCTAGGGTCAGCAGATCCGCGCCGGCGCGGCGCAGGTCGCGCAAGGCGGACAGCGTCTGCGCGTCCGTCTCGCCCAGCCCCAGCATCAAGGACGATTTGATGGGAGCGGCGGGGGCCAGCCGGCGCAGCGCGGCCAGCACGCCCAAGGAGCGGCGGTAGGAGGCGCGCGGGTCGCGGGCCAGGGGCGTCAGGCGCTCCACGGTTTCGATATTGTGGCCCAGGATGTCGGGGCCGGAGGCGAGCACGGCGCGCAGCGCCGCGGCCTCGCCCCGGAAATCCTGCATGAGCAGCTCCACGCGCGGGGCGCCGCGCGCGGTCTTGAGCGCCGCCACGCAGGCGGCGATGTGGGCGGCGCCTTGGTCGGGGAGGTCGTCGCGGCAGACCGTGGTCAGCACCACGTAGCGCAGGCCGAGCTCCGCCACGGCCCGGGCCAGCCGCCCGGGTTCGTCGGCCGGCGGCGGGGCCGGACGGGCGGCGTGGGGCACGGAGCAGAAGCGGCAGGCGCGCGTGCAGCGTCCGCCCAACAGCATGAAGGTCGCCGTGCCCGCCGCCCAGCACTCCCCCAGGTTGGGGCAGCGGGCGCTGGCGCAGACGGTGTCGAGGCCCTCGCGCGCGCAGACCCGGCGCAGGCGAGACCAGCCGTCGCCGGAGGGCAGCGCCGCCTTGAGCCAGGCCGGCTTCATGCGCGGCCGGCGAGGTAGCGCTCGGCCTCCAGGGCCGCCATGCAGCCGCTGCCCGCGGCGGTGACGGCCTGGCGGTAGCGCGAGTCCGCGACGTCTCCGGCCGCGAAGCCCCCCGCGATCGAGGTCCGGCAGCGGCCGTCGGTCGCGATCCAGCCGTTGGGCGAGAGCTTGAGCTGCCCGCCCAGGAAGCCCGAGGTGGGCTCGTGGCCTATGGCCACGAAGACCCCCTGGCAGGCGAGCTCGGAGATTTTCCCGTCCACGGTCCCGCGCAGGCGCACGCCCGTGACCGCATCCTGCCCGAGGATTTCCTCTACGGCGGCGTCCCAGCGGAACGATATCTTCGGGTTGTTCTTGACGCGCTGGGCCATGGCGGCGGAGGCGCGCAGCTCTGCGCGGCGGTGGATCACGGTGACTCGCGAGGCGAAGCGGGTCAGGAAGGCGGCTTCCTCGGCTGCGGTGTCGCCTCCGCCGACCACGACCACCTCCTTGTTCCTGAAGAAGAAGCCGTCGCAGGTCGCGCAGGCGGAGACCCCGTGGCCCATGAGCCGCGACTCGGACTCCAGGCCGAGCAGGCGGGCCCGGGCGCCGGTGGCGATGATCAGGGCCTGGGCGCCGGCTCCGGTGCCCTCGGTGGTTTCCACGTAGAACGGAACGCGGCCGAGCTCCACCTTGGCCGCGTATTCGGGGACGATGAGCACCCCCAAACGCTCGCATTGGCGCTTCATGCGGTCCATGAGCTCCGGACCGGCGACGGGCTCCGGGAAGCCCGGGAAGTTCTCCACGTCCGAGGTGATCATGAGCTGGCCGCCGAGGGCCACGCCCCCGATCAGCAGCGGTTCGAGGCTGGCCCGCGCGCCGTAGATCGCGGCGGTGTAGGCCGCGGGGCCGGAGCCCACGATGACGAGTTTTCTGGAGTAAACCATGCCGGCGCGTGATTATAACAAATGGGGACGTTCCTTGCTTTTCTTGCTTTTCTCCGGCCTCAAGCGCCCGGGAACTGGGCGCAGGAATCCCGGGTTTCCCAGAGCTTGACGCGCAGCACCGGCAGTTTGCGTGAGCGGGCGCGCCGGTATACCAGCCGGGCGATGTTCTCCGCCGTGGGGCTGCCTTTGAGCCGGACCACCGGCTCGCCCAGGCGGCGCAAGGCGCCGGCCAGGGGATCGTGGGCGTCGAGAAGCATCTTGTGGTCCAGTTCGTCCTTGACCCAGCGCTCGACTACCCGCTTGATCCGCTCGAAATCCATGACCATGCCCATGCGGTCCAGGCGCGGGCGCCCGAGGGTTACCTCCAGGACTCCGTTATGCCCATGCAGGTTCCGGCATTTCCCCCGGTGCCCGGCCAGACGGTGGCCGTAGCAGAAATGAATGACCCGGGTCACGCAGTGGAGCGCGCGCTTCATGCCGCCAGTCTCCCTCCGTCCACCGCCAGTTCGGTCCCGGTCATGAAGTCGCCCGACTCGATGAGGAAGAGCGCGGCCTGGGCCACGTCTTCCGGCGCGCCCAGCCGCTTGAGCAGGTTGGCCCGCGCGGCGGCTTGGGCGCGGCGCGCTCCGGCGCCCTCGGGCATGAGCACCGCTCCGGGCAGAACGGCGTTGACCAGTATCTTGGGAGCCAGTTCCTTGGCCAGGGCCCGGGTCAGGCAGAGCAGGCCCGCCTTGGAGACGCAATACGGAATATAGTCCGGCCACGGCCGGTGGGCGGACCAGTCCGCGATATTGATTATGCGGCCTTCGCCGGCCCGGCGCATGTGCGCGGCGGCGGCCTGGCTGACGAAGAACGCGGCGCGCAGGTTGACGTCCAGATGCTCGTCCCAGAGCGCCGGGGTGACCTGCGCGAAGGGCGCGCGCGCGAATACGGCGGCGTTGTTGACGAGAACGTGGACGGCACCGAAGCGGCGGGCGACGGCGTCCACCATGCGGCGCGCGGCTCCCGGGTCCGAAAGGTCGGCGCGCACGGCCATGCTGTCGCGGCCGAACCCGGCCTTGAGTTCGTCCGCCAGCCGTCGGGCTTCTTCGCCGGAGTCGTGGTAATGCACCGCCACCCGGGCGCCGCGCGCGGCCAGGGCCCGGGCCAGGGCGCGGCCCACGCGTTTG
>JAQUMZ010000276.1 GCA_028717865.1 Elusimicrobiota bacterium
GGTAAGGCCCCGGCCGGGGGGCCTCGCCCAGCAGGCCGCGGAAGAACTCCACGCCTTCGCCCCGGCAAAAGTGATCCCCGTAAGGCTTGAGGAACTCCTCGCCCAGGACCGTGCCGTAGCCTCCCAGCACGATCTTGCTTCCGGGCGCGTGCTTCCGGACGAGCGCGACGACCTCCTTCATCCTGTGCAGCGTCGAAAGGATGAAAGAAATGCCGACATAATCGTACCCCTTCTCAAGCTCGCGCACGAGCTCTCGCTTGGAGGGATATTGCAGGACCACGGTGGGCGCTTCGATGTTATAGGCGATATAATCCAGGGAAAAGTGGCGATGCACGGCCCGGGGGCTGAAGATACCCTGGGCGCGGGTGACCTGCCCAAAAAGCAGTTCGTAGCCCACGCTGGGGCCGTCGCCGTATTTCGGACCCAGGGGACGGCAAACGCTGGTCAGCAGGACTTTTTTATGCGGAGGATGGATCATCCTCCTATTGTAGCGCTTTTACTCCGGCGCCGCTTTTCCCCTCGACGGCGCGCAGCAGCCCGGAGACGGCGCCGGCCGCGGAGAAGCCGCGGACCAGGCCGCGCAAGGCCGAAAGATGGCGCTCCTCGGAGCCGGCGGCGGTGGCGTCCACCGGTATGAAAGTCTCGAATCCGAGGTCGAAGGCGGCCCGCACGGTGGACTCCACGCACAAATCCGTCTTGATCCCGGCCACCACCAGCTGCGAGACGCCCTCCCGCCGCAATCTCTCGGCCAGTTCGGGGTTGGAGAAGCCGCTGTAGCCGGTCTTGCGGTAGACGTCGCCCGGCGGGGCCTCGAGCACCGCGGCGACGCGCGCCCCGGGGGAACCCGCCAGACAAAGCTTGTCCCACCAGCCGGCCATGAGCCCGCCGTCAACCGCGGGATCGCGGTGCGCGTGAAGCGTGAAGAGCACGGGCCGGCCGGCGCGGCGGAAGGCCTCGGCCAGCATGCGCACGCCACGCAATATAGCCCGTCCGGAGGGCAGGTAGGCCTCGGAACGCCGATCCAGGAAGAAATCCTGCATATCCACGACCAGCAGGGCCGCGCGCTCGGCGCGCAAGCTCCGCTCGCGGCGGCGCTCGCTCTGCAAATCCTTCAGCCACGCCTCGGCCCGCGCGGACGCCGAGTCGGCGGTGACATAGGCCCGGGTCTCCCGTCTTTCGGCGCGCAGGCCCGCCTCGGCCTCGGCCTTGAGGCTCCGGCTCCAGAGCTGGCCGCAGGAGGTCTCCGAAGATATCTCCGCCTCGGCGCTCGGCGAGAGTATGACCTGGAAGCCCTTCCGCCGCAAGGCCTCGGCGGCGGCGGCGATGTGCGGCGGGGCCTCGTTCCACGCGAACGTCGCGCCGCTGCGGTCAGCGGCCAGGGTGGGATTTATCGGGGTTACCTTGACCAGGAAATGCCCGGGATCAAAGATACCGGCGATCGCGTCGGCTTCGAGCGGCTCCCCGGGCCCGGGGGCGAAGTTCAGGGTGATCCTCCGGTCTCCGGGCTTGACGAAGTGGCGGCCGTAGGCGGCCACCTCGGCCAGGCTCCATTTCTTGATGGGGACGATCCGGCCGCGCCTGGCCTCGTCGACGGCGTGCAGGGAGAACTGCAGCTGGAAGCGTCCGCCGGGATAGAACTCGTCCTTGACCGCGAGCAGGCGCTCGAACCACGGCGCGACGGCCGGGCTCTTTGGGGCCACGGTGGAGACGCTCGCGATCAGGCCGGGGTTGGCCGCCTCCCGCGCCAAGACCGCCAGGGCCTCCGGAACGGCCGGATTGAGCGCGGGCTCGCCCATGCGGGCGAAGTGAATCTTGAGCTTGGGATGCCGGCGCCAGTCCAGCCCGGGGCTGCGCCCGGCGATCCAGCGCACCTGGCCGAGCATCTCCTCGACGCTCAAGCTGCCCTGGAAGCCCGCGGCGCCGGCGTCGCACATGCGGCAGCCGACCGCGCAGCCCGCCTGGGTGGAGATCATCATCACCCACTTCTCGGACTTGGGCACGCCGGGCTCGCGGGTGTCCACGAACTCCACCCGGCGCCGCGGCTCGCCCTCCAACTCGGCGAGATACAGGGCCGCCAAATCGGGCACGATTCGTTGTTCGATGATCTTCAAGGTGTCAGGCTTTCCCAAAATTTCCTCGGCTTCAGCAACGGCCAAAGTATATCAACACGGCTACGACCGCTGCTAGCGGGACTCTAGGAAAGCGATGGCGCGCATGGCGGCCTTGATGCCGGAGCCGGAGGCAACGGCGATCTGGCGGAAGGCGCCGCCTTGCGCGTCTCCGGCGGTGAAAAAGCCGGCCGGCGGCCGGCCGGGAAAAGGCGAAACCGCGCCCCGCTTGCCGATCAGGACGAAAAGGGCGTCCACAGCCAGGCGCAGGCGGCCGCGCTCCCCCGTCAAAAGCACCGCCTTCAAGCGTTTTTTGCCTTCCAAGGCGGCTACCCGGGCGCCCAATATCGTAGTTACGCGGGAAAAGGCCAGGCGGCGCAGAAGCAGGCGGTGGGCCTTGAGGCCGCCGCCCCGGCACACGAGACTTACGCGCCGGGTTTGGCGCGCCAAGGCCAGGGCCTGGTGGACGGCCGCCTCGCCGCCGCCCACGACGGCCGCCGCGCGTCCGCGCCAGCGGAAGTCGGCTTCGAAAGCCGCGTGGAAAACCCCGCGCCCGCGCAGCCTTTTCTCGCCGGGCAGGCCCAAGGTCCGGAAGGCCGCGCCGGGACAGTAGATGACGCAGCACGCCCTCAGCCCGCGGCCGACGCGGAAACCGCTCCCGGACCGCTTGATGGAGCGGACCTCGCCCGATGCGGTTTTAAGCCCCCAGCGCCGCGCCTGGCGAACCCACATGTCCATGAGCCGGCCGCCGTCTATGCCGGCGGGAAATCCCGGATAATTTTCTACGACACCCAAACCCCGGGCTTGGCCGCCCAGGCGGTCGCGCTCCACGAGCAAGGCGCGGTAACCCGCCCGCGCCAGGTGCATTCCGGCCGCGAGTCCGGCCGGCCCGCCGCCCACGATTATCACTTCCCACTCCATGGCCGCCAGAGTGTAGCAGTGTCCGCGCATTATGGCAATCCCGCGGCTTTGGTAAATATTCGGTTAAATTCGATTTTTATCCTTTTAGGTCTTGAAATCGCGATGGCCCCTGCTATACTATCGAGAGATCGCTTAAATATCTTCAATATGCGGCACGAATTCAAGGTCCGCGTCCGTATTTCCGTCAGCCGAAGACCCGCGATCCTTGGCATGGCGGGAGCGCTTCTGCTAGCCGTGGCCCCCGAGATCGGGTCGGAAAGCGTGATCCTGGCAACTTACCATCCCTCGCCTTCCGGAATTTACACGAAAATGATCGTTACCGGTGATCCGAACGATCCTGATGCCGTCGCCGCCGAACTGGCCCGAAACAACGGCATAGTCAGCCTCGCATCCAAGGCGACCGACAAGAAAATCAGACTTGTGATCTCGCAAAACAACGCCCTCCAGATAGGCACCCCCATCCCCAACGGTGACTATACCGGCGGCACCGGCGGCTTCATCAGCTCGGGCGGCGACTACCTGCGCATGTCCAACCGCGCCTGGCATAACGGCAGCGAGTGGCAAAACGACACCGGAAATTCCTCGATCATGGAATTGGGGCCACAAGGCATATATTTCCTCAAGCATGCCGGCGGAACTTCGGCCATCATGGCTTATATGAATGAGAGCGGCGGAGGCGGATATATCAAGGTCGATCATGCCGCGGGCTGCAGAACGGCTTCCTGCACGCCGGGAATCGGATCATGCGTCCCGGGAGGGACGATGGATTGTCTTTCCGGGGAATACCCCACCTTCGTCCCGGGAATCGCCTCTCAAGGCCTGACTCATTGGACCTATAACGCGGACATCAAGGTCGTAAGCGCCTCCGGTTGGGAGGGAGATACCGTCATGGTTTTGAATCCGGACAACCCCACTGGCCCATATGTGCAAGGAAGATTGCGTCTTAATAACGATGTGGTCACTTATCTGTGTTGCGCTGAAGGGGAATGATATGCGGCATAAGATCGACATATGCATTGATATTTCAGCGGGCCGGAGAAGTTTGACGCTCGGAATGGCGGCGGTCCTGCTATTGGCCGTGGCGCCCGAGCTCGGTTCGGAGAGCGTGACTTTGACCACCTATTACCCGGCGCCTTCCGGGATTTACACGAAAATGATCGTTACCGGCGATCCGAACAATCCCGATACCGTCGCCGCAGAGCTGGCCCGAAACAACGGCGTGGTCAGCATCGCATCCAAGGCGACCGACAAGAAAATCAGACTCGTGATCCCGCAAAACAACGCCCTCCAGATAGGCACCCCCATCCCCAACGGTGACTATACCGGCGGCACCGGCGGCTTCATCAGCTCGG
>JAQUMZ010000277.1 GCA_028717865.1 Elusimicrobiota bacterium
CTGCTGGTCGCGGCCTATTGCGGGCTCAGCTTCTTCGATTTCTGCCACGCCCGGATCGGGATTCAAGACCCGGTGCTGGTGTTCTTCGCGGCCGCGGCGGTCTTCTTCATGGATCGCGCCTGGCGCGGCGGGCGTACGGCCGATTTCGTCCTCGCGTTCCTATTCGCCGCCTGCGCTCCTTTCGTCAAGACCTCGGGCGTGTTCGTGCCCGCGGCCCTGGGGCTGTCCCTTCTGCGGGCGGCGGTCGCGAAAGATCAGCGGATTCCCGTCAGGAGCGTGCTGGTTGCGCTGGCCGCGGCGGCGGTGCTGCTCGCCGGCCTGGCGCTGTTCTGGTTCTATCCGCATTGGACCCTGGCGCGCCGGTATTTCATGTGGGAAGTGGCCAGCCGCAAGAGCCCGGATATGGCTTGGTCGATTGGCCGTCTTTTGTGGGCCCTGGGTTATGCCGCTCCGGTTCCGGCCGTGCTGTTTGGCGCCGCACTGTTCCGGGCCTTGCGGCAGGCATTCCGGGGCCAAGCCGCGGACCATCTGGACACGCTGCTGTTCTCCTGGTTTTTTTGCGCGGGTTCCACGCTCGTGTTTTCGAGCCGGCTTTATTGGAGATGGGTCTATTGGCTGTTCGTGCCCCTGGTGGGCATCGCCGCGCGGGAGCTGGTCCGTCTGCTTGAGCCGCGGCTGCGCCGGGCGCCCGCGGCGGCCTTGGCTCTATTCCTGGTCCCCTTGGCTCTGACCGATCTGCCGCGCTATGTCCGCTATTATCGAAGCCGGACTTTCTTGATCTGGGACGGGGCGCGCCAAGTCGAGTCCATCGTAGGAGACAGCCTGGTTTCCGGCTCGGGTTTCGATGACTTTGCCGCGAACTCGGCCCGTCTCAACTTCATTTCCAGCTTCGACTACAGCCGCTTCTCCGACTGCTGGCAGGTCAACCGGGCCTTTCCGACCCCGGAAAAGACGCCTCGATTCGTGTCGATCTACGCGGGCGCCGGGCCCGAGGACTTTTCCCGCGCCGTGGAGGCGTTCTACAAAGGCTGCCCCGAGTGGGCGGCGCGATACCGCGTGTTCGGCCCGATGCGGCATCTTTACCCGCCCGGGGCCGACATGTGGTTCGTGAGGAAATGAAGCTGGATCGCAGCCCAACCTAAGAATTCAGGCCAAGCCCCCGGGTGGAGTTCCCCGCTTCCGGGCCATCATCGGCCTAACGCTTGATCCATAGGCCGAAAGTGTCGGGAAAACTTAGAACTTTACCGACATAAATATGTCCCGCATCATCAACATTCTTATCTTCAAGCACATCGTCAATTCGTGAAAAGCCTTGCGGTTCCAGGGCTTCCATAATACGGACATCCGATCTGTTCAAGACCAACACCATGTCTCCCGGACGCAGCAACTGCGCGATGAAATCATCGTCTCGCTGAGCGTAAGTATACGCCATCTTGAGTATCAGCACGCGGCGCCCCGGAAACGTCTTTGTTATGTGCTCGCCATAACGATTCGCATCATACACATCGAGAGGACCTCGGTAGAGCAGATTCTGCGGCGGCACATCCATGCCAAGAATAGAGCGCGCCACCTTCTGCGCCAGATCAAAATCCTGGCTATCATAGTCAATCGGGAATGTCTTTCGTACCAAGCCTGGGACGGGATCCGGCCCCATGAACGGATAAATGAAGAAGGTATCATTCTCTAATGAGGAAGAAAGCCGGCTCATAAAAGCATGATATGCCTGAAGCTTTTGTTTCTGTCCGCCACTCCTCGCTTCTGAAGCATACTCGCGAAAAGCTTCCGTCCCGATTTTCGCGACACGAAGCGCAACCGCATCTTTTCCGCGCGCGGAATCCACGTGTGATTCGTGCGTCATTTTTGGAGAGACCATCGCCGCTGGAGATGGGACTTCGGCCTTGGCATGCTTATTGCGAGGCGCTGCGCGAGCAAGGCGGGCCACGATCTTCGGAGTTCCCGTGCCTTGCGCGGCGACCGCCGAGCCCTCAGGGCCACGCGAGAGGCCGCTGCCGTCGGCATTCGTAAAAAATCCGTCGAGAACGATTTTAAGATCGTCAAGCGAGCTTCCCGCGCCGGATCGAGCCAGGAGGGATTGGATCGGCCCGACGGTTCGCATGAAAGCTTCGCGGGCGCGTGGATCCCGGGCAATCGGCTCCGAGAGTCTTCGGATTACGCCGGCTTGGGTTTTGAAGCCAATCTGCTCCAATGGGCCTTGGATTGCAGCGGCGGTTTCGGGGTCTCGGACGACCTGAACGACTAGGGCAACCGCGTCGGCATCCGATTGTTTGACCTTGGGTGCCAGTAGCGTGGTGTTGAGGATCTTCCCCATTTCAAGAACCGAGGGCGCCGCCGCCAACGAATTCCAAACCGGGTTCGCAAGCGCCGCCGCCATTGCAGGACGCATTTGGGAGACTTGTCCTGGCGTGCCCCTGGACGCAGCCACCGTGGCAGCCGCCACTGGGGCGACCGCAAGGGCAACGCCGCAGAAGGCGAAGCGAATGCAACGAGGGATCACCATGGGGATGTTTTTGAGTAAAGACGTGATATGATAGCCCCGCGTTCCCAAATTTTCAATAGCGCGCCATCTGGTCGCGGTGCATGACGGAGAGGAGGCCTTGCCTATGCCAATCTTTTGCTAGAATTCCTGCATCATATTAGGAGGGCCAGATGATCTCATCCCTGCTTTTGGCCGTTTTCCTCGTTTTCCCGGCCGTCGCGGCCGAGCCGCCGCAGGCGCCGCCGCCGGACCCCTATCAGGCGGCCCTGGAGCAGCTTCAGTCCAAGGACCCCATGACGCGCCGACAGGGCGCCGACCGGCTCGGCCAGCTGCGCCGTCCCGAGGCCGCTGAGGCCCTGATCAAGACGCTCAAGGACGAGAACCCCTTCGTGCGGGCCATGGCCGCCGACGCCCTGGGCTCGCTGCGGGCCCGGTCAGCCGTGGGCCCATTGGGCGAGGTCCTGGCCTCGGATAAGGAGGTCTCCGTCCGCCAGAGCGCGGCCACGGCCCTGGCCTACATCGCCGATCCGGCCGCGGTCCCGGCCTTGGTCTCGGCCCTGGAGAACGATTCCGCCGCCGGCGTGCGCTACGCCGCCGTGCGCACCCTTGGGGTGCTGCGCGCCAACTCTGCCGTGCCGGGCCTGGTCAAGGCCCTCCAGAGCCCCGACGCGGGCTTGCGCCGCGCGGCGGCCTCCGCCCTGGGGCTGATCCAGTCGCGCGAGAGCGTGGCGGGCCTGGAGGGCGCCCTTTCCGACGAGGAAGCCGGCGTCCGTTACGAGGCGGCGCGGGCCCTGGGCGCCGTCGGCGACTCCGCCGCCGGGCCGGCGCTCCAGAAGGCGCTCAAGGATCCCGAGGTCGGCGTGCGCATGCAGGCCGCGCAGGCCCTGGCGAGGCTGGGCGACGCTTCGGGCCTGCCCGAGGCCCTGGCCGCGCTGCGCGGCGGCGATGCCGGCGGGCGCCAGCAGGCGGCGGGCGTGCTGGGGCTCGCGGGCGACGTCCGGACCGCGCTGCCCGCCCTGGACCGGGCCTTCGCGGCGGAGAAAGATCCGGCCACCAAGAACGCGATCGACTTCGCCCGCATCCAGCTCAAGGCCCGGCATGGCATAAAGGAGCCGGCGCCTCAGGCCGCCCCGGCCAAACCCGCGGCCAAGCCGGCCCCGCGGGGTCCGAAGCGATAGCCGAATGAGCCCCGCCAAGGAGCCGAGACGGGACCGTTTCCCGCGCAACCTCTGCCTGGCCTTCACGTTCCTGTTCCTGGTGCTGTACTGGCCCGGCATGCTGGGCGTCTCCGCGTGGAAAGGCGCCTTCTACCACTCCGAGGACGTCTGGGCCGACGCGTTGTTCCGGTGGCGCAGTTCCAGTCTGCCCGCCGGCGACCCGAGGATCATTCTGGCCGCCCTCGACGAGGAGACCGGCCGGAAATACGGCTTCCCGGTGCCGCGCGGCGTCCAGGCGCGCATACTGGACCGGCTCAAGGCCCTCGGCGCGCGGACCGTGGCCTTCGACGTGATGTTCTTCGATCCGCGCGAGGGCGACGCGGAACTGGCGGCGGCGACCCGGCGCTTCGGCCGGGTCATCCACCTCTTCGCGACGGAGCCGCGGACGACCAAGCACGGCACGGTCATGACCGTAAGCGAGCCGATCCCCGCGCTCAAGAGCGGCGCCCAATACCTGGGCTTTCCCAACGTGCAGGATATCATAGACACCGACGGGCACATGCGCCGGTCGATGTTCTTCGACGCGCGCGTGCGCGATCCGCGCGACGGCGAGCAGATCGCCGCCTCGATGGACGCCGTCACGGCGGCCAGCTTCCTGGGGCGGCCCCTGGCCGAATTCCAGCGGCGTTTTTACGATCCCGACGGGCCCGCCCTGCTCAT
>JAQUMZ010000278.1 GCA_028717865.1 Elusimicrobiota bacterium
GGACGGCGGGATCGCGCGGGGGTTTAATGGCTGCGGTCGCGCGGTGGAACTTCGCCCGACCGTCCACATACTGTGGTCCGGACACACCATGTTGACACATGTCACATCTCTGTGGGCTCCCGCCGTACTCGAGGTTCGCGCGCGGTCGTCCGGCGCGCGAACCCGCGCGCGCCCTCTTCCTCGTGCGCGCGCCAGGCGGTATGCGGATCCAAAGACCTGGGCGATATCTCGTCCATATCCGAGGATCTTAATAGTATCGGCCCAACCAAGGAATAGTCGCGCCGGCCGCGCGATTCCGGACGGCGGGATCGCGCGGGGGTTGAACGGCTAAGATTCGCCAACCGGAATCTAGCGGCCGCTCCCGATCTGGGCCTCGGCGTCCTTGATCAGGCGCTGGTATTGCGCCACCATGGAGGGGTCCGAATTGACCATGCTGGCGCTGCGGAACTCCGCCGCGGCGTTGGCGAACTTGCGCATGTTGGCGTAGGCGGAGGCCCGGTTGCGGTAATAGGAGTCTACGAAGGGGTCGATGACGATGGCGCGGCTGAAGCTTTCCACGGCTTCCGGATAGCGTTTCAAGGCGAAGTAGCCCATGCCCAAGCCGTTGTGGGCCGCGGCCGCGTCGGGGTCGTACTGGACCGCGAGTTTATAGTTTTCCAGCGCCCGGTCGTAGGCGCCCTGGAAATAGTGGATGTTGCCCGCGCGCAGGTAGGCCTGGGAGTTTTTTGGTTCGAGCTTCAGCACGGCGGTGACCTGCGTTATGGCGGACTTGTAATCGCGACGGACGGTGAACAAGGTGGCCAGGCGCAGGCGGGGTTCCACGTCCGAGCCGTCGAGCTCGGCCGCGCGGAGGAAATCCTGCTGGGCGGCGTCGTAGGCTTCCTGGGCGAAGAGGCTGTCTCCCCGCCCGACATAGGCCTCGGCCACGGAGCCGTCGAGTTCCATGGTCCGGGTGAATTCCATGATGGCCTTGTCGTAATGCCCGGCGTTGTGCAGGGCGTCGCCTCGGACGATGAAGGCGCGCGGGTCGGAGAGGTCCTGCGCCATGATGGCTTCGATGTCGGTGATGGCGGTGAAGTAGTCGTCGATGTCCGGCCGCGGCGCCGCGAAGCCGGCCTGGAAGGTCCGGGCCGAGGGGTCCGCGGCCATGGCCGCCTGGTAGGCCTTGTGCGCCGCCGGGTATTGCTTGTCCATGGCGTGGGCCAGCGAAAGCGCCAGCAGCCCCTCGGCGCGGCGCGCGCCGAGCCGGGAGGCTTGGTCGAGGTCGGCAATGGCGCGGGCGCTCTGGCGCAGGGCCAGGTGCGCGAGGCCTTTCTGCAGGAAGGCGGGGCCGAAGCCGGGATCGACGGTCAGGGCCTGGGTGCAGTCCTCGACGGCGCCCTCGTAGTCTCTGCGCAGCCTGTGCACGGCGCACAAGCCGGTCCAAGCCGCGGCCGAGCGCTCGTCGAGGGCGAGGGCGCTCTTGAAGTCGCTTTGGGCTCTCTTGAGCTTGCCCATGCCTCCGTAGGCCTGGCCTCGGTGCACCAGGGCGAATACGGAATCGGGGTCGAGGCGCAGGGCCTGGTTCAAATCCCGCACGGCCTGCTCGTAGTCGTGGGACGCCAGGCGGATGGTCCCCAGGGTGTCGTAGATCGAAGGGTTGCGGGTATCCTTTTCCAGGGCCGTTTGGATGTCGCGCAGGGCCGCGGCGTGGTCCCCGAGTCGGGCTTGGGCGTCCGCGCGGGCCTGGAGGATGCGCGACAGCGGGCCTTTGAGCGCCAGCGCCTGGTTGAAGGCGTCGAGGGCCTTCGCGAAATAGCGGGCCTTGACGCGCATCATGCCCAGGTTGAACTGATAGCCGGGCTCCCGCGGGGCTATGGTCGTCGCGGCCACGATATCGGCCAGGGCCTTGTCCATGTCTCCGAAGGCGTTGGCATAGAGGGCGCCCCGGTTGTTGTAGGCCTCGGCCCGGCCGGGATCGACGGCGAGGGCCTGGTTGAAGTCTTCCAAAGCCAGAGCGCTCTTCCCGGTGCGGGCGTAGAGGCTGCCTCTGGCCGTGCGCACTCCGGGGTCCTTGGGATCGAGCTTGACCGCTTGCGTCAGGTCCTCGAGCGCCGGTTCCGGCTGCTCCAGGCTCAAGAACATAAGCCCCCGGGCCGTCCAAGCCGCGGTCGAGGCGGGGTCGACGGCCACGGCCTCGGAGAGGTCGGCCAAGGCTTGCTTGTCCTTCTTGAGCGCCGCGTAGGCCCGCGCCCGCCGGATCAGGGCCTCGGTTCCTCCCTTCAGGGCGTAGGCCCGAGTGCAGACGTCTATGACCTCCCGCCACAGCAGTTGGCGCTCGAACCGGTCCGCTATGGCCAGCGCCAGCCGCGGGTCGCGCAGGTTGGGCAGGAGCTTGCGATAATCGGCCAGGGCGGGCTTCCATTCCCCGGCGTCCCAATAGGCTTCGGCGCGGTTGTAGTAGCCGGAGGGGTCGCGGGGATTGGAGGCGATGGCATCCTGAAAATCCTGGAACGCCGCCTCCTTATCTCCCTCGGCCAGGCGCAGACTGGCGCGGCCGAGATGCGCGTAGGCGTATTGCGGATTCAAGGCGAGCGCCTTGTCGTAGGCCTTCCCGGCGCGCTTGAGATCTCCTTTGCGGGCCAGCGCCGTGCCGAGCAGTCCGAACGATATGTAGGACTTCGCGTTGAGCCGGAGCGCGGCGGTCAGATCCCGCACGGCGTCATCATAGCGCCCTAGATCGAAATTGGCGTGGGCGCGGTTGTGGTAATAGAGGGCTTTCGGGTCGAGCGCGAGAGCGGCGTTGATATCCTCGATCTCCTTGGCGTGCCGGCCCAGGGCCCGGTAGCCCCGGGCGCGGGCCGCGTAGGCTTCGGCCGATTTGTCCTGGGCGCTCAGCGCCGTCGCGAAGCAGCGCAGCGCCTGATCCGTCTGTCCTTTCAGCAGCAGGGCCGTGCCCTGCGCGACCAGTTCCTCGGCGTTGCCGGCGGCCCGGGAGCCGCGCAGCAGCGAGAGCACGTTGGCGCAGTCCGCCTCCATCTGGGCCGGGTCGCCCAGGACGTGCCAGACGCGGGCTCTCAGACCGTAGGCCGCCGCCAGCCGGGAGTCATCGTCGAGAGCTTCGTTGACCGCGTCCAGCGCGGGCTTGAAATCGGCCCCGAGATAAAGCGCCAGGGCCTTTTCATAGGCTCCGCGCGCTCCTCGCGCCTCTCCGGCCGAGACCGGAAGGGCGGCGAGCAGGAGCAGGACCGCGAGCGTCGATTGTGAAAACGGCATCCCAGAGGAGAGTAATGGATTGATGTTACAAATTCAAGTCGTCGTTAGGGCGTTCGGCGCCTGCAAGGCGCCGAACCTGGCTGGCCCCCTATGAGGGGGCCAGCCATTCCGTTGAGGTGGCATGGCTGGAATCAGAGCCCCAGCCAGCGGCGCAGGGCGCCCTTCTCGACCGCGGTCACGGCCGCCCCGTCGCGCGCGAGGCGGTAGCGCCGGCGCAGCCGGCGCGCCTCCCGGCGCAGGGTCGCCAGCTCCGCCGGGTTCAACGCCACCCGGCGCTGCCGCGTGGAGAACTCGGCGAAGGCCATCGCGTCGGCCACGACGGCCAATTTGCCTCCCGGCCGCACGCCGTTCGCGTAGACCAGGAACATCGCCCGGTAGCGTTTCCCGAGCCGCAAAGCGCTTTCGGGCAGGAAGCGGGAGCACAGCCAAAGGCGTTCCGTCGGCGTGAGCGGTTCGACTTCCCTAGCCATCGCGAAACAAGATTAGCATTTTCAACCCGGTGCCCCGCTTTCACGTATTCACGTATTTCACGTATTCGGATATTTTCACGTAAATATATCCTTTTGACGGCCGCGGCCGGCAAATTCGCTATAATGGCTCTCGGATGAAAGTCTCCGTTTTAATGCCGGTCTACAATGAGCGCTGGACCTTGCGCGAGATCATGCGCCGGGTCTACGCGCAGGACGCACTCATTCACGAGGTCGTCGTCGTCGACGACGGTTCCACCGACGGCAGCCGCGAACGCCTCCGGGAGCTCGAACTGAAGTACGCCTCCCATCGCGCGCCGTTGCGCGTGGTCTACAAGGACGCCAACGAGGGCAAGGGCGCGGCCATCCGCGCGGGCCTGGGGGCGGTCACCGGGGACGTGGTCATCATCCAGGATGCCGATCTCGAATATCATCCCAAGGATTACGCCGAGCTCCTGGCCCCCATCCTCGACGGCCGGGCGGACGTCGTCTACGGGTCGCGTTTGGCCGGCGGAGGGTCGCACCGGGTCCTGTTCTATTGGCACGCCCTGGCCAACAACCTGTTGACGCATTTGTGCAACTTCTTCTCCAATCTCAACCTCACCGACGTCTGGACCGGCTACAAGGTCTTCCGCAGACAT
>JAQUMZ010000279.1 GCA_028717865.1 Elusimicrobiota bacterium
GGGGCCGCAGCAAAGCCCCCCCATTGCGGTCCCCCGCCGTACCAAGGTTCGCGCGCGGTCGTGCGGCGCGCGAACCCGCGCGCGACCTATTCCTCGTGCGCGCGCCAGGCGGTATGCGGATCCGAAGAGTCGGGCGCTATCTCGCCCATTTCCACCGACCTCAGATTGTCGGCGCGACTAAGAAACGGTTGCGGCAGAATGTCCGCTGTTCTGCGCCTCCGGTATCCGCTGCAGCTCTTCCTTGACGTAGTGCAGGAGCGCCGGGGCCAGGATTATGCCCGGGATGCCCAGCACCAGCTCGCCCAGAAGGATGGCCGCCAGGGTCTGCCACATCCGGGCGTTGATGCTGGAGCCCACGATGCGGCTGTTGAGGACGTATTCCCCCTTGTGGATCAGGATCAGGAAGGCCAGCGCGAAGGCCGCGTGGTGGGACGATATGGTCAGGGCCGTGCCCACGATGATGGTGTTGGAGAGGATGTTGCCGACGACCGGGAGGGTGCCCAACAGGAAGGTCGCCAGGACCAGGAACGGGATGTGCGGAAAGCCCAGCAGCAGCAGGAAAGTCGCCGTCAGCGTCGTGTTTACCATGGAGATGACGATCTGGGCGCCGAAGACCTTCTCGAAGCTCAGCAGAAACAGCCGCACGCGGGCGGTGAGTTCGCGGCGGATGGCGCCGTAGCTGGAGGGCTCGTAGTTCTCGTCGGGCGGGCAGAAGAAGGCCAGGATGGCGGCGAAGACCGCGAGCAGGACGTGGAAGAAGCCCGCGGTCAGCAGGCCGCTGGCCTTGGTGACCATTTCCAGATTGTCCTTGATCTCGCGGACCACGATCTCCCGCAGTTCGTAGGCGTTGTCGAAGGGAAGCTCGATGCCGTGCGACTCCGAGAGCACGATGAGCTTGGGAATGGCCTTGGCCGCGATCTGCGGCAAGGTGGATATGATCTGATGGACGAACCTTCCCAGCATCCACGTGATCGAAGCCGCGGCGAACAGGAAAACCGCCAAGGCCAGCCAGCGGGACAGTCCGGGCCGGAGGCGCCGCACGAAAAGGCGGTGGGTCAGGTCCAGGATCATGAAGGAGAACAGTCCGGCCAGGATCACCGTCCCCATGCGCAGCCAGACGGCGGCCACCGTCATCAGCAGGACCAGGAGGAAGGATGCCTTTTTCGAGGCGGACATGAGCCTAGGATAGCAATTTGGGATTGCGCGGCGCGGCTACGACGCCGATATGAAGCAGAAGGTGCGCCCCCCCCCGTGGCGCTGGCGCAGGGCGTCGAGGCGGTCTCCGGAGTCGACGACGCGCAGCGCGCGGTCCAGGACGACCCAGGTATCGGGATAAGATTCGGCCAAGTGGAATATGGGCATGGAGATATTCCACCAAAGGGGTGTTTCGGGACTGTTACGGAATCGGCCCTATACGAACATCGCCAGGAAGGCGTTGATCCGGCGATAGACGTCTACGAGCAGGCCGTGGTACTCGATGGGCGTGGGATAAGGCTCGACGCGGCGGGGCGCGTCCTCCGCGGCGATCGGGATGGTGAAATAAAAGTTGGCGCCGGCGCCCTTCCAGCTTTCGGCCCAGATGCGCCCGCCGTGCAACTCCACCATGCAGCGGGCCAGGGTGAGGCCCAAGCCCGTGCCCGCGCAGCCTTTCTTGCCGGTCGCCGCCGATTGCGCGAACATGGCGAAGACCCTGTCGATGTCCTCGGGCGGGATGCCGCAGCCCGTGTCCTTGACCCGGAAAACCAGGGTCCCGGCGTGGTCGAAGCGGCCCGCCCGGACCGATACGCTGACCGTGCCGCGGGACGGGGTGAATTTTATGGCGTTGGAAATCAGGTTGGTCAGTATCTGCGCCACGCGACGCGGCTCCGCCGAGACGCGGGGCAGCGCCTCCTCCACCTCCTTGACCAGCCTGACGCCCTTGCGCAGGGCCACGGCCCGCATGGCGTCGACCGCCTCGTTGACCAACGTCCGCGCCTCGCAGGGTTCCTTCTCGATCGTCATCTTCCCCGCCATGATCTTGGAGTAATCCATGATGTCGTTGATGAGCCCTTCGAGGCGCGCGGTGTTCTTGATGGCCAAGGACAGCGTCTGCTTCTCGTCGGCGTCCAGTTTGCGCGCGACCTGCTCCTGGAGTATCTCCAGGCCCAGGCGAATGGCGGTCACCGGCGCGCGCAGCTCGTGCGTCAGATAGGAGGCCTGCAACTGGTCGGGACTGCGGCGCTGCGGCGGCTGGGCGGGCTGGCGCACCACCATGTCCTCCCACTGCGCCGGCGCGGTCTTGGCCTTCATGCCTTAAGTGTGGCTCCCCGCTGTTACGCGCCGATTTCGGGGTTGTTAAGCAATTGTTACGGCGACCGGGGATGGAACTTTTATTGCTCTCGATCGTATGTAAGGTGTGAGGCCCGTGGCGATCCACGAAGCGCAAAGGCGACTGGTCGAGGAATACTCCGAGCGGGGCTACCAGTTCGCCTTCGGTCTTTGCGGCAACTCCGAGGACGCCAAGGAGCTCGTACAAGAGGCGTTTTACCGGATATTGCGCAAGTGGGACAGTTATGACGCCGGCCAGCCCCTGGAGGGCTGGTTCTTGGGCATATTGAGGAATCTGTACATGGATAGTCTCAAGCGCTACGAGCGCCGGCACGGGGTGTCGCTGGACGCGCCGCTGGCCGGCCGGAGCGGCGGGGATCTCAATCTGGCCGACGCCATGGCCGATCCGAACGAGGAGGCGCTCCTGGATCGCCTGTGCCGCCGTAATCTGGGCGCGCGGGTCCGGCGCGCCCTGGACGGCCTGAGCCGGGAGCACAAGGCCGTGCTGACCCTGCTCGATATCGAAGGCCTGACTTACGGGCAAATCGGACAGGTGATGGATTGCCCGCTCAACACCGTGCGCTCGCGGGTAAACCGGGCGCGCGCGGCGCTCAAGAAGGTCATTCTGGAAAAGGGCAAGGAGGCGTATGCGGATGGATTGTGAGCTGGCCGGCGAGTCGTTGGAGGAACGCGCGGCCGGGCTGCTGCCGGCCGCGCGGGCGGCGGAACTGGACGAGCATATAAGCCTATGTCCGGCATGCGCGCGGCAGCTGCGCTGGATATCGGGCCTGAAGGCCTCCGTCCGCGCCTTGCCTCGGGCCGCCCTGCCCGCAGAGCTGCGCGCGGCCTTGCTGGACGCGGCGGGACCGCGGCCGGGGCCGCTGGATTGGCTGCGCGCCCGGCGCGCAACGGCGGCCGGGCTGGGGTTCGCCTCGGCCTTCGCCGCCGCGGGCCTCGCGCTCTGGCTGCGCGCGCCCGAGGAGCGGCTGCCACTCGATGAAGTCCTCACCGAGCACGGCCGCTACGAGGCGACCATGCCCGCGGCCGACCGGGAGTCGCTTTACGCCGGACTGGCCGAGGCCGGGGAGGCGCGATGACCGGCGTCGGCCTCGGGCTGCTCGTTTGGCTCTGCCTTCCGGGCTGGGCCGCCGAGGCGCGCCCGAGCCGGCCCCAGGCGCTCGACGTTTTGCGCCGGGCCCTGGAGCCCCCCCGCGAGTCTTATGCCGGCGAAATCACGATCTCGCGCCGGGCGGCGGACGGCCAGAGCGCCGCGACGCGCATGTCCGTGCGTTTTCGCCCCCCCAACCTTTACCGGCACGAGCTGCTGGGTCGCGGCGGCAAGCTGCGCCTGCTGGTGGTGGAGGACGGCGTCACGGAGTGGATCTATGAGCCCGCCCGCAACGCGGTCCGGCAGGGCGGGCAAGCCGAGCCCTGGTTCAAGCGCTTCGGGCCGGACGAGGAGTTCGAGCTGCTCGCGGGGAATTTCGACGTCGCGATGAAGGCGGACCGGGCCGCGGGCCGGCGCTGCTGGAAATTGGAGCTGCGCTCGCGTCCCGACGGCGCCCTGGTCCGCCGCCTATGGGTGGACCAAGCCGGCGGCCTGCTGCTGCGCAGCGAGGCTTACGGCGAGGGTGGCGAGAAGCTCGAGTCCATGAGGTTCTCCAAGGTCTCGTTCGGCGCTTCGAGTCCGGACGCGCTTTTCGAGTTCTCCCCTCCCGAGGGCGTCGCGGTCCGGACTCGGGCCGAGCCGGACTACCTGGCCCTGGAGGAGGCCAAGGCGGCGGGCATCGAGCCCCGGCTGCCGGCCTGGCTGCCCGCGGGCTTCGTCTTCGAGAGCCTGGACGTCGTCGAGAAGGGCCGCCGCAAGCTCGTCCACTACCGCTTCTCCGACGGCGTGCGCGCGCTCTCCCTGTTTCAATGTCCCGCACGGCTGCGCCTGGATTTCGGCGCGCGCGGCCGCAAGAGGGTGAAGCTCGCCTCGGGCCGGGGTTGGCTGGCGCGCGGCGCCGAGGGCGCGGTGTTGTCCTGGGCCGCG